>DASTJG010000304.1:0-8966 GCA_035716785.1 Anaerolineales bacterium | reverse complement strand
TAAGGACATAGAACCGATCATCAAGCAGGCTTCCCGTGAGGCAAACGAGAAAAAAATCCACGGGCAGGAGCTGACCCCGTTCCTGCTCCAGCGCATCAGTGTCTTGACCCAGGGGAAATCCATGCAGGCAAACCTGGCATTGTTACTTAATAATGCCCGCCTCGCTGCGCAGATTGCCAAAGCCCTGCGCGCTTCGGAACGGCGCAGGTTAGCCTAAAGGGCAAGTCGGCGAGGGCGGATAATCCGGGCTGATCCAAAAACATCTTAAAACAGAACATTTCACATCTCAACCTTGACGATTTAGAACAAACGTTCTATAATCACTTCAATTGGCTTTTTATTCGACAAAGGAGGTCGAGATGACTACATACCGTCGAAATACCGGGGATGGGCTGCGCGCTCTGTTCCGTGACCTGTTCCACGGGCGTAGATTCAACCGAGGTGCCGCCTGGGGAATGATGATCATCGGTGCTTTGCTGGCGTTCGAGATCTTCAACTTCAGCACCACTCAATTTGCCCTGCGCGATGTCCTGGGTGACCTGACGTTTGCAGGTTTCCGCTGGGCAACCATTCTTGCAATCGCTTTTTGTGGCATTGATTTTGCCGGCATCGCCCGCATCTTCACCCCTGAACAGGGTGCCGATGAACCCAAAGAGGTCTATTACCTTTTTGGCGCGTGGTTTCTGGCAGCCGCTTTCAATGCCATCCTCACCTGGTGGGGTGTGTCTGTCGCGATTGTCAGTCACAATAGCGCCTCCGGCGGTGCGGTGATCAGCACTGCGACCATGACCAAAATTGTTCCGGTCTTTGTCGCCGCGATGATCCTTCTGGTCCGCGTATTGATCATCGGTACGTTCTCCCTGGCAGGCGATCGCCTCTTCACCACAGACGAGCGCCGCGCCTACAATAGCCCTCGCCCTGTGCAACAGTCATACGCTCCTTCTCATACCGCTTCTCACTCTCCCTCCGTTCGCCCGGCTTCCAGCTTGAGCCGCCCTGCCCCAAGCAGCGCCCCGACATTCCGCCCGGCGCCGAAGTCCAACACCCCACAGCAAACCTCCTTTGCACGACCGGAGCCAACTTATCACAATCTTTATGGTCAAAACAATACCGAACGCAACAACACGAATGACCGAGCTTACGACGCATAATTTTATAAGGATAGTACTTAGCGTATCTGCTCAACGAATCACACAATTTAATATCCGAACTCATTTCGAGCTCGGGTCCCTTATCAAGAATTGAGGTACCCTACTATGCCCCGTGCTCGCTTCCAAGATCAAGACGACTGGCAAACAGCCGCGGCCTCTGAAAATGGTAGCGGCTGTTTGTCTTTTTATGTCCTTCCCCCGCTTGCAGCCCTTGTGATTGCAGGCTTTTTGGCGTTTATCGCTCTTAAAACATCCCTTTCGCCTGCCACACTGCCTGTCAATAATTCCACAATGCTGATCCAGACGTCCGCAGATCCCATAAATAACCTGGCCCAGCCTGCCCAGCCTGCTCAGGCAGCGGTTACGCCGATTTGGTCGTTCGCCTCTGATGAGGCACCTACAACAAGCGGACTCTCACCTATCTTCACGAAGGAAGTTCAGCACTGGGGCAACGACATTATTCGCTGGGCAAGCGCTGCAGCTGTTGACCCTAATTTGGCTGCCACGGTCATGCAGATCGAATCCTGCGGTGATCCGCGCGCCACGTCGCGCTCAGGCGCGATGGGGCTCTTTCAGGTCATGCCGTTCCATTTCCGTTTTGGCGAAAATCCTTATGACCCGGATACCAATGCATTGCGAGGCATGAATTACCTTGCACGCGCACTCTCGACCGGAGATGGAAATGCACGGCTGGCAATGGCCGGCTACAACGGCGGGATCGGTGTGATCGCGCGCAATGAATGGTTCTGGCCCTCGGAAACCAAGCGCTATGTTCTCTATGGCGCGCCGATCTATGAAGACGCCCGCAGCGGTGCGACATCCAGCGTCATGCTGACCGAATGGTATCAAAAGTATGGAGCCGGTCTTTGCAGGCAAGCCGCGCAACGACTTGGCATCCCCTAATTTAAAGACGTCACAGGTTTCCAAAATCTGTGATGTCTTTGACTATTTATTATTACTATAGAGTGGCAGCCAGATCGCAAACGTTGTCCCCTTTCGTTCCTGCGAATTGACCTCGATCCTGCCCCCATGACGTTCAACGATCCAGTTGGCAATGGAAAGACCCAATCCAAAACCAGCAGTCTCTTTGCGGGTGCGTGATTTTTCGGCGCGGTAGAAACGCTCGAAGATGTGAGGCAGATCCTCAGCCGGGATACCCGGCCCGGTGTCCCGGCAAATGATGCGTGCCTGCTCTCCGATCTTCTCGAGGCTCAGAAACACTTCTCCGCCCTGTGGGGTATATTGGATCGCATTCGCAACCAGATTGATGAACACCTGTTTAAGGCGATCACGATCGCCATTTACATACGCTTCGTCGATCTCATTGAGGCGCAAATGCACCTTATTCCTGGCAAGAATGCTCATCTCCTGAAAAACCTCAGTAAGCAGGAGATCCAACTCCACGCGTTTCATGTTGAGGGCCAGCTTGCCAGATTCGGCTTGCGCCAGCAATAACAGCCCGCCAACCAGGCGCGTCAACCGCCCCGCTTCCTGGTCGATGCTCGCCAGCGACTCTTCATCGAGGCTCTTCATCCGGCGCATGAGATCGACATTGCCCTTGATAACCGTCAGCGGAGTGCGCAGTTCGTGACTGACATCCGCAAGCAGGCGTTGCTGTGAAGTGAAAAGCGCCTCGAGCCTCTCCAGGGTTTGATTGAACGAACCGACCAGATTGCCAATTTCATCATCCACGGGCCCCTGGTAGGGAATGCGGCGCGAAAGGTCATCTGCGCGGTTGATCTGCTCGACCGTTTCCGTGATCGCTCCCAGCGGTTTCAACGTTTGCCCCAGCGTAAACCAGACCACGATCCCGGAGAAGAGGACCGCGACAACCCAGATGATCGAAAGGATATCGATCAGGTTCTTGCGGGCGGCATCCACAACATCCAGGCTTGCAGCCACTTGCAGGATGGCAACCACATGCCCGCGCTGCTGCAAGGGAATCGTCAGGACGCGGATATGCGCATCATTCTCGCGTACATCCCGATAGATCGTCTGGTTAAGGCGGAGTGCCTGCTCATCGAAGGGCAGGTTACTAAAGCTTTCATCGAACATGCCAAAACTTGTCTGCAATCCCCCATCCAGTCCCCAAACCTGCATGTACACGTCCGAGTTGATGTCTCTGGACTTCAGGCTGGTTTCCAGCCTCCCCAGGTCATTGACAGTGATCTTGTTAAGAATAACTTTGTGCGCGGTATCCAGCGTATTATCAATATTATTGAACAGCAGGGCTGCAACAACAATAATGACCGCCGCGCTGATCACCAGA
Source organism: Anaerolineales bacterium (assembly GCA_035716785.1). Lineage (GTDB taxonomy): Bacteria > Chloroflexota > Anaerolineae > Anaerolineales > Villigracilaceae > Defluviilinea. Next base: position 5,546 of record DASTJG010000304.1, on the reverse strand, counting down.
AGGATTCCACCCATGAGAGTGGAATATAACAGGGTCAGGCGGAGCCGAAGAGACACGGTTAATTAAAATTACAGAGGAATTAGGGGTTCTCGCGTAGTACGTATCCGACCCCGCGCACGGTATGGATCAGGCGGGGTTCGCCCTCCCCTTCCAGCTTTTGGCGCAGATAACGGATATATACTTCCAGGACGTTGCTCTCACCGCCAAAGTCGTAACCCCAAACCCGGTCAAAGATGACTTCACGGGTCAGCACCTGTTTGGGATGCCGCAGGAACAGTTCCAACAATTCATACTCTTTTGCAGTCAATGAAATCTGGCGGTTGCCACGCGAGGCTTGCCGTGAACCGGTATCCAATGTAAGATCGGCAAATTTCAAGACAGGCACACGCTCAGGTTGGGTACGCCGTAACAAGGCCCGCACGCGCGCCAGCAGTTCGTCAAGGTTGAACGGTTTGACCATATAATCGTCCGCACCTGCATCCAACCCCTGAATGCGATCCTGCACCGTATCCTTGGCGGTCAACATCAAAATCGGGATCGAACCGCCCGTGCGTAAACGATGGCAGACTTCGAGTCCATCCATGCCCGGCAGCATCCAATCCAGGATCACCAGATCGGGTGTGTGATCGCGGGCCAGGATCAATCCCATACGGCCGTCTGTTGCTGTATCTACTGTATAGCCCTCGTAAGCGAGTCCGCGTTGAAGCAGTTTCAATATTTGCTGATCGTCTTCGATAATCAAAATACGCTCATTCATATGATTTGCTCCCACCAAAATATACCACAACTTGCGTATAGAATTTGAAGGTATCTCCGATCAATTCTCGATCAAATGAGGCGCGCGGCTTCGGCCAGATCTCGTTTTATCTCTGCAACCCGAGCTTTTCCTTCAACCAGGCTTTTCGGTCACGGGTGGCATCTTCATTGAGTCCATGCCCTGCTTCATACCATTTTATTTCCCTGGGACTCCTCGCCGCGGCGAAAAACTCTTCCGCGCGCTCCCTTGGGACATGAAAATCATCCGTCGCAAATTGAAAAAGCACATCCGCCGGAGCAAGATTGGGCACATGCACGATGGGGTCCAGTTCCGACATTTGGCGGATAAACGCTTCACGCGCCTCCCCCTCCAGCTTGGGACCATATAGATACCAGTCCGGGAAGCGAGGCGTTGCGGCCATCACCACGTAATGCGTCGGGCGTCTATCCAGGCTTCCCGCCAGCACACCGTACATCCCGCCGAAATCGTGACCGACATAAGCCAGTCGTTTCGCATCGACATTAGGTTGCGATAAAAGCAGATCCAGCGCGCGGCGAATGTTCACCGCCTCTTCGATGGAATTTCTCAAGTCCTCGTCCTGTGTGCGCTTGAGGAAAAAATCATTGTCAGACCACAACGTTTCGATCAAAAGGCAGACGGCTCCGCCGCGCGCCATTTCCGTTGCTTCTTCCTGGAATTGAGTGCGATTCGAATTGCGAGACCAGGGCTCATACCAGTGAACATACAAGATCGCTGCATACGAGCCTTCCCCTTCCGGGCGAAACATCTCTGCCACACGACGATACCTGAAGGGCGTTTGCACGACCAGCAACTGGGTTTCGATGCCGTCCTTCGTCTGTTTGCCAACCAGGCGTAAATCGTTTGATTCAAATTTTGGATAATGAATGAGTCGGTCCAACAAGGTCTCTCCTCCGGCTTGCTTTGATAATTAATTATAAAAGAAACCTCTTGCTTGACACGCTTCTCCAGGAGTGTATAATCACGTCCAATCAGACAGCGTGAAGACAAGTAGCTGCTCAACCGTTCAGAGAGCCATCGGTCAGTGCGAGATGGTCGGGCAGGCAGCGAAATCCCCTTCACCCTTGCCCTCGCAGGGGCTTAGTAGAAGTAGTGACGACTGAAGTCGCGACTACAAAAGCCGTAAGAGGGACGCGAGCGCCCGTTACAGCGCACTCCAAGGCCGTCATTGGCGGCAAAAGCAGGTGGCACCACGAGACGCCCCTCGTCCTGCAAACGGACCGGGGGCGTATTTTATTCCTATGGCGGTCAGTGGCGCCCTGGCACCACTTCATGACTCCAAAGCACATCGGAGGTGCAACATGCTAGACCTGAATCTGATTCGTGAACAGCCTGATCTTGTTCGCACGGCACTCAAGAACCGCCAGATGGATACATCACCTGTGGATGACATTCTGCGGCTGGACGAGAAGCGCCGCTCCCTGCTCACACAAGTGGAGGCACTCAAAGCCGAACGCAATGCAGTGTCCAAAGAAATTGGAAAAATGAAAGACCCCGCGGAACGCGAGAAGAAGATCAACGCCATGCGTGACGTCGGCGATAAGATCGCTACGCTCGATAAGGAAGTATCAGGAGTGGAAACGGAATTTCAAGCGATCACAGCGACGATTCCCAACATCCCGGATGAACGGACGCCAATCGGTGCCAGCGAAGATGAGAATGTCGTCTTGCGGACCATCGGACAGCTCCCTGAATTCGATTTCGAACCGAAGCCGCACTGGGATCTGGGGCCCGCACTGGGCATCATCGATTTCGAACGCGGCACCAAGATCACGGGTTCACGCTTCTACATCCTGAACGGCGCCGGCGCGCGACTGCAACGCGCCCTGATCGCCTTCATGCTCGACCTGCATATCCGGCAAGGCTACACCGAGAAATATCTCCCTTTCATGGTCAAGACGGCAACCGTCTTCGGCGCGGGTCAACTGCCAAAGTTCGCCGACAATCTCTATAAGGATCATGAAGAGGATCTCTATTTCGTGCCGACTGCCGAGGTCCCGCTGACGGGTGTGCACATGGATGAGATCCTCGACGAGGCACAATTGCCTTTGCTGTACACCGCATATACTCCGTGCTTCCGCCGCGAGAAAATGAGCGCCGGACGCGATGTGCGCGGCATCAAGCGCGGGCACCAGTTTGACAAGGTCGAGATGTACATGTATGCCAGGCCGGAAGAGTCAGATGCGCTGCATGAGAGGATGCTGGCAGACGCCGAGGCGGTCTGTACCACTTTGGGTCTTCCTTATCGGATCAAGAGCCTGTGCACGGGAGATATCGGCTTTGGCGCAACCATGACCTACGATATCGAGGTCTGGGCAGCAGGCTGCCAGGAATGGCTGGAAGTTTCGTCGGTGTCGAATGATCGCGACTTCCAGGCGCGGCGTGCGAATATAAAGTATCGCCCCGCCGATGGCGGCAGGACCCGTTTCCTGCACACCCTGAACGGTTCGGGTCTGGCACTGCCGCGTACCTTAATCGCCGTCCTGGAAAACAACCAGCAAGCCGACGGTTCCATCCGGATACCCGAGGTGCTGCGTCCATGGATGGGAGGGGTAGAGGTCATCAAATAATTAACATTGCGAAGGAACTGTCCTTCGCAATGTTCTTCAAGGAGAACATGACACCTGAATTTGAATTTTTCCTGCGGGTCATTCTTGAGACGTTGACGCTTTTCGTTCTGCTCATTGGGCTTGTGGGGTTGATCGTGCCGGTCTTTCCCGGGCTTGTCATTATGTGGCTGGGAACGCTGCTCTATGCCTTGATCCAGAGCGGGGCGGGTAAGATGACGGGCTGGGATTGGTTCCTGTTTGGCTGGATCACCGTCCTGATGGTCGTCGGCAGTGTGGCAGACAACATCATCATTGCGCGCAAAATGCGCGACAAATACATTCCCTGGAGTTCCATCCTGTGGGCCTTTGCAGCCGGGATCGTCGCCAGCTTTTTCCTGACGCCTTTGGGTGGTCTGGTCGCTGCGCCTGTGGGTTTGTTTCTGGCAGAGATGAACAGATTGAAAGACCGCGAGGCTGCAATCGCATCAACCAAGGCCTATATGATCGGCTGGGGCTGGGCATTTGGGGTAAGGTTTATAATAGGACTCATGATTATAGGCTCCTGGATGCTGTGGGCCTGGATATAAAACTTTCATCGAAGGAGAATCACATGCCCCCTGTTGTCAACGACATATTTGGTCTTTTCGGATTCCTTCTCAGATTTTTGGGATTCCTCATCGCCGGGTACGGGATTGGTCGCTTCGTTTTCGATAACTACAAGGGAAGCGAGTGGCAGGTCCGCATCGCATTGGCGCTTGGTTTCTTCGCCTTGCTCGTTGGGCTGACTGCCTATGCCAGCCCAGGGTCGTCGGGTGCTTTCGCCCTTGGATCTGGCGCGGTACTGGTTTCTGCATTGATGCCACGCAAGGCGACCAGCGAAGATGAAAGTAAACCAGCAGGTTAAGCATACAGGCTCCCAAGTTTGGGAGCCTGATGTTTTATTTCTTTGCGTCCTGTGCCGCCTGGATCAGGATCTCTTTAAATTTCCTCCCGGTAGGGCCTTCATCCAGACCAATAAATGCATCGGCACTTTCACTGGCATCCGAAAACGTCCCACTGACCTGAGCGCCGGAATCGGGGACCATCTTTGCGAACGGCGTTTGGGCATTAGGATATTATCCCCAACACCACAAGACTGGTTGCTTTCAACGAGCATGCAGCCAGGACTAACATAAAAATTGGCACGAAGAATTGGGGCTGGTCACCTGAACGGCTGCCATTCTTACAAAAAACCAAATAGCGAATACTAAATTATGAGAATTTGATTAGAAGATCCATCTTCTGTCATTTTGACCTCCTCCCGTTCGACGTTAAAATAGAACGGTAAAAATAAGCCGTAAACCATCAATTTAGAGATAAGGAGATTCTCATGAACCCAGTTAAGAGCACAACCAGGAAGGCCACGCAGAAGTCCGCCAGGGGCAGCGTATTCACGAAAGAGGAACTTGCCGCGGCGAGGGAGACCGCCAAAGAGAGGAAGGCGGCCCTGACCCAGGAAGAGGCAGAAAGCGCCGTGCTCGCGAAGATCGCCGAGATGACGGAACCAGATCGCTCCATGGCCAAGCGGATCCATGAGATCGTCAAAGCCAGCGCGCCATCCCTCTCGCCGAAAACCTGGTACGGGATGCCCGCCTATGCCAACAAGGACGGCAAGATCGTCTGCTTCTTCACAGCCGCATCGAAGTTCAATTCGAGGTACGCGACGCTCGGCTTCAACGACGCGGCGAACCTCGACGAAGGCGCCATGTGGCCGGCCTCCTTCGCGCTGAAGGAGTTGACTCCTGCCGAAGAGGCGAAGATCGCCACGCTCGTGAAGAAAGCGGTGCGCTGAGGACTGCTCTCGCCTATTTAGAGGAGAAAACATGCCCCAGGAATATATTGAGATTCACGGCGCACGTGAGAACAATTTGAAGAATGTTTCCCTGCGCATCCCAAAGCGCAAGATCACGATCTTTACAGGTGTTTCCGGGTCAGGCAAGTCATCCATCGTGTTCGACACCATCGCCACCGAAGCGCAACGACAGCTGTATGAGACTTTCAGCATGTTCGTGCGCAACTTCCTGCCGCGCTACGCGCAGCCGGAGGCCGACTCGATCGAGAACCTCGGCATGGCCATCGTTGTGGACCAGAAGCGCCTGGGTGGCGGTTCGCATTCCACCGTGGGCACGATCACAGATATCTATACCGTGCTGCGTCTGCTC
>DASTJG010000303.1:0-3892 GCA_035716785.1 Anaerolineales bacterium | reverse complement strand
TGACCTATTCTAGAACGATGGCTTGCGTTTTTCTACGAACGCCTGGATGCCTTCCTGTCCATCCGGGTGACCGGCGCAATCGCTGATCCCCTGTCGTTCCAGCTCCAACTGTGTCTCCAGGGTGTTATGGAAGGAATCGTTCATCAGTTTTTTTGACCACGCAAATGAATGCAGCGCGGTCTTTGTCAGATCGGTGAGCAGGGTGAGGGCTTCTGAGCGAACCTCGTCATCCGGGACAACCTTTGTCACAAGTCCCCATTCGAGGGCCTGCGTGGAGGAAATCGGCTTATCAAAAGCCATGATCTCCATAGCGCGCGCCAGCCCGATGAGACGCGGCAGGGCGAACGAACCGCCGCCGTCGATGCTCAGTCCGCTGGAGGTGTAGGCCTGCCGCAAGATCACAGATTGTCCCATTACGCGGAAGTCGCAGGCCAAAGCGAGCGAGAAGCCTCCGCCCGCGGCGGTGCCGTTGAGCGCGGCGACGACCGGTTTTTCCATCCGGCGAATTTCGATGATCGACATATGGAACTGCGGGGCAAGCCTGCGTAAAACAGAGCCTGCATCCTCGATTTGCTGGCTAATCCATTTTAAGTCGCCGCCTGCACAAAATGCCTTGCCTTTCCCGGTGAGTAAGATCCCTTCGATCGAGGGATCTGCCGTAGCGAATGCAAGCGTTTCGCCAAGCATTTTTATCATGTCTAGATTAAGCGCGTTGAAAACATCGGGCCGGTTGAGCGTAATTTCCAGAATATTTCCACGTTGTTGAGCAAGGATGGGTTTATCCATGAGAACCTTTTCCTGTTATGGTAGGACGAGCACAATATTCTTGATTTTAGCGGATAAACGAAAAAAGCAAGCCGGCAATTGCTCCGCCTGCGATCAGCCAGGTGGAGTTGACTTTGCAGCGCAGGAGCAGGATCAATGAAATGACCGCGATGACAAGCGTGAAGAAATCGATCAATGAAGAAATACCCAGTTGGACGGTCACGGCCGCCATCAATCCAAGCGCCGAAGCGTTGACCCCATCCAGCAGACTGCTTGCCCATGCCGAGTTGCGAATCTTCGGAATGAGAGGATTCGAGATCGCGACGAAAATAAACGAGGGCAGAAAAATCCCAAGCGTGGCGAGCAAGGCAGCCGGTACACCGCCGAGCAGGTAGCCGATGAACGTCGCGGCGGTGAAGAGCGGGCCCGGTGTGATTTGCCCCACGGCAACCGCGTCAAGAAGTTGTTGATCAGTCAGCCAACCCAGGCGAGTGACAAAGTCGGCGCGCAGAAAGGCGAGCAGCACGTAACCGCTTCCATACAGGACGGCGCCGATCTTGAGAAAAGTTAAGAAGAGAAGTGGCAGGGAGAAGGGGAAAGGGGTCTGTGTAAGGATGCTGAATGGAAGAAGGATCGCAGGATTTAATGATCGGATGCGCTGAAGATTGGCGAGCACCATAAAAACTGCGCCGCCCGCGAAGAGCAGAGCGATCTCGTTGACCCGCAGGAAATAGAGACCAAAGGCAAGCGCACCGATGACTGCCAATGTCCTGTTCTTGATGGCTTTGCTTCCAAGAGTCCACAGCGCTTGCGCGATGATCGCGATGACAACAGGCTTGACCCCGTAAAGCAGCCATTCCGCCTGTGGGGTTGTCCCAAAGCGAACATAGAGCCATGCCATGGCAAGGACGATCGCTGTGGCCGGAGCAGCGAAACAAAAGCCGCCGAGCAGCAGTCCCTGCCAGCCCGCGCGCACATAGCCGATGTGGATCGCCATTTCGGTGGAATTGGGCCCAGGGATCAAGTTGGTCGCGCCGAGCAGATCGAGGAATTCCTCGTCGGTCAGCCATTTGCGGCGGACAACGACTTCATCGTGCATGATCGCGATATGTGCTGCTGGTCCGCCAAAGGCTGTAAAGCCAAGTTTGAGGAAGAGCGCCGCGACTTCCGTGAGTCTATTCACAGGAGTTTAGGACTGCCCAACCACTTCGTAGTGCACGACGGTCGGCTCGAATTCGAGCAGGAAATCTTTGTCTTCCGGGTAGTATTTTGCAACTTCCACATCCTCCCCTGCAAACCCTTTGATGGCTTCGAGACTTTCCCAGAATGTCAGCGTGATAAAGTGGGTGATATCGCCTTCGCGCCGTTCGAGGACGTGAACGCTGATGTTCCCTTTAACCGATTGGTAATCCGGGATGGCGCGAGCATTCGTGAATTCCCGATACGCGTCTGCCTTTGAGGTTGGGACTCTTCCATGCCACATGCGTACAATCATCTCTCCTCCAGGTTACACAAGTAATAAAGTGCCCAGGAATGATTCGCTGTCAGTCAAACTCTCACAGCGCGCATCCAATTCTTTGTACTCATCCTGCCACTCTGTTTGAAAAGAATTATAAGCCTCTGCAGAAGTCCAGCGATCGATGGTGATATACCGCTGCGGGTGAGTTGAATCGCGCAGCAGTTCTGTGCCCAGGTAGCCTGTGTGTTTCTGGAATAATTGTGCCCATATTCCTTGTGAGGCGTAGATCTCCTCGAATTCAGCGACGCGTTCTGCTTTTACCTGATATTCCCAGATGATCACATATATCGTCACCTTAAAAGCTCCCAGTATTTATTGCAGCGAAAGTAATTATCCCACTGTTCTGTGCCGGAAACTGGCGCAGACATGTTTTGAAAAAAAAGAAATCCGCATGACGCGGATTTCTTTTCAGGTTCCAATTTTTGTGAGCTTATTCGCCTAGCAAATCTTTTACTTTTGTGGTGAGGTCATCGATCCGGAAGGGTTTGACGAGGTAATCGTTGGCTCCGGCTCCGATCGCGACGATTTTGCTGTCCGTGTTATCCAGCGCTGTGACGATCAGGATGGGGGTGTGCTTAAAGCTCGGGTGCGCGCGCAGCATCCTGCATAACTTAAACCCGTCTGGGGGTGGCATCATTAAATCCAGAAGAAATGCCTGGGGGCATGTGGAATCTGCTACTTCGATTGCCTTCCAACTTTCGTTCACAACAACGGGGTCATACCCTGCCATCATCAGCACATCGGCGATGAAGGTTGAAGCGGGGACGTCGTCCTCTACGACCATGATCTTTGTCTTCAAATTGTCCATTTTGTTTCAATGATCTTTGCAATAATGAATGGCGCCCTGTCAAAGCGCTCCCCACCTTATTATAAGCCAAATAGCTTTGCAGGTTATTTACAATCGACCCAACAAATCCATTAGTTTTCACATGCTGTCGAATGTAACCTTTTATGCAGACAGCAGCTGGTCCACTGCGCTGACAAGTTCCTTCAAGTTTCCTACTTTCAGCACGTTATTGCAGAGCGGCGCATATTTCGGCATATCGCTGTCACCATGCCACATGAGGGGAGGTTCCGGATTCAGCCAGATGGTCCGCGCCGCGCGGCGTGTCATCAGGGAGAAAATATCCACACGCGGATCGTTGTAATTGTTGCGCCCATCTCCGACGACGATCAGAGTTGTCTGACCATTGAGAGTATTCAGGTATTCATTGTTGAAGTTGTCGAGCGACCAGCCGAGATCGGTGTTGTAGTGTCCGCTGGGCATGCGTAACAAAACGGAAGAAACCGCTTCGTCCGCGTCTGAGCCGCGGAAGTCCTCCGAAATCGATTCAAGATGATCGATGAACGCGAAAGCGTACGTCTTGCTGATCTGTCCCTGCAATGCGAACAGGAAGCTCAGCATCAACTCGGAGCAAAACCGCATGGACGTGCTGACATCGCAGATCACTACGATCTTAGGCTTGCGGGTCCGGTCGCGGTATTTGATCTCCATCGGCACGCCATGATATTTGAGGTTTGACCGTATCGTGGATTTCGGATCAAGCTGCCCGCTCTTGGCGCGCTTTTGCCGAAGCGCGATGCGTGTCCGCAGCGCGGCGGCCAGGC
>DASTJG010000302.1:0-3130 GCA_035716785.1 Anaerolineales bacterium | reverse complement strand
AGTACCTTTCCCAGGGCGGAGCAGTGCGCGTACAGGCGCGCCCCTAGCGAAGTCAGTTCGACTCGTACTGCCTGCCGCCCTTCGAGTTTATCGACATAAACTGCCTGCGTATCATCCAGCACCGCAAGATGGATCGTCTCCTGGTAGCGCGCCACCAATTCTTCCATCACCGGGTGAGCTTCCTGGCGGAGTTCGGTGGTGGCGAGCAACACCTCACTCAATGTGACCAGCCGCCAGCCGAGGCGATAACGATTGCCTTCCGTTTTGCTCAGAAAGCCCTGCTTGGCAAGGGAGGACATCAAATCGTGCGTGCTCGATTTCGCCATCTTCAATTTCTCTGCCACCTCGCGCACGCCCCACTCCGTATGTTCACGGTCGTAGAGCGCCAGCAACTCACCTGCTTTTTGGATGGTCTGTAACATCTCGGTTTACTTCGCCTCCCCCGCTGATTTGGAAATGCCCTGCAGGATCTCCGCTCCAAGATTTGCTGCTGAAAGCCCGCGGAAGAGGAACACAAAATTGACCACTGCGGTCAACTCTTCGAACGTTGCTCCGGCGCGGTAGGCAGCCAGGGCATGCAGTTTCGCGGCGTCCTGCAGATTCGTCAGCATAATCGCGAAGATAAATAACTGTGATGTCTTCGTGTCGAAGCAATCGGGATACATGCAATGACGCCGCAACTCCTCCTGCATGGTCAGCAATTCCGGGTCGAGGCGCGCCAGCCAATCGGTGCGCGCCTGGATACGAGGCGGAACAAAGCCGAGCAACTCAATATAGAAATTGCGGTACTCTTCTACTTGTTCATCAGTGATGCGACGTTCGGGGAGATGGGCGGACGAGGAAGGTTCAGACATTCTGCCTCCGTTCACAAGTTAGTATGACACAATCGGACAGGCCGGACAAGCCGCTTGTCCGATTATATCGGACACAGGTGTTGAATTTCAAACCCGGCAGAGTTATGATATGTATGTTGGTTTTTACCCGTCTGCGCGCCATCGTCAAACTCAATCCTGCTGGCAGACGGCTGCGTCGCGAATTGTCCGATTAGCAAAAGTAGCTACAGGAGGATACGATGGCGGTAAAAAAACACAAGATGTTCATCGGGGGAAAATGGGTGGATGCAATCAACGGTCAGACATTTGATGACATGAATCCATATACCGGAGAAGTGTACGCGCAGATCTCTGCGGGCAAGCGCGCAGACGCGCGCCACGCCATCGAAGCCGCGCAGGCGGCCTTCCCGGAATGGGCAGCCAGCCCGCCCAGCCTGCGTCGCAAGATATTCCTGAAAGCTGCTGATATCATGGAGCGACGCCAGGATGAGTTGGTCAGAGCCATGATGGAGGAGGCCGGTGGCACGATCGGCATCTCGATGTTCCAGATGTTCTTCGTGCCCGGGCTGTATCGCATGGCCGCCTCCGCGCCCTATGATGTCAAAGGAGAAATTATTCCCGCCGATCACAAGGACTCGTTCTTTATGGCGATCCGTCAGCCGGCGGGAGTCGTCTCGTGCTTCGGGCCTTTCAACGTCCCCTATATTCTCTGCAGCCGTTCATTTGCCGTGCCGGTCGCTTATGGCAACACAGCGGTCTTGAAGCCATCGGAGGAAGCTCCGGTCACGGGTGGGATCCTGCTTGCCGAGATTTTTGAAGAAGCGGGGCTGCCTCCCGGGGTCTTGAACGTGATCACATCCACGCGCGAGGATGCGGTGGAGGTCGGCGACGAAATGATCGCCCACCCGGCGGTAAAACGCATTTCGTTCACCGGCTCAACAGAAGTGGGACGGATCATTGCCGAGAAGGCGGGACACTATCTCAAGCGTGCGATACTTGAGCTGGGCGGCAAGGACCCGCTGATCATTCTCGCCGACGCGGACCTGGATTATGCTGCCGACGCCGCAACCTGGGGCGCGTTCATGCATCAGGGACAGGTCTGCATGTCCACGGAACGCATCATCATCGAAAAGAAAATTGCCGATAAGTTCACGGAAAAATTCAAGGAGCGCGCCCTCGCCCTCCCAATGGGCGACCCGACCAATCCAGCCACAGCCATCGGTCCATTGATCAACCAGCGCGCTGTTGATCTGGTGCATGCTCACGTACAGGAAGCTGTAGCTGGCGGAGCAGAGTTGGTCTGCGGAGGGCAATACGATAATCTCGTCTACCACCCGACCATTGTCACGGATGTAAAACCGGACATGCGCATCTTTACCGACCAGACGTTTGGTCCCGTTGCCCCGATCATTGTCGTCGAAGATGCGGAGGAGGCGCTGGCAGTTGCCAATAATTCCAAATACGGGCTTTCTTCGGGCATCCTGACGAAGGACTTCACGCGCGCCCTGGATATTGCCATGCGCCTGGAAACAGGCATGGTGCACATCGGCGACCAGACCGTGAACGACGAACCGCAGGCGCCGTTTGGCGGCATGAAGGGCAGCGGCTACGGCCGTTTCGGCGGGCAGGCCGCGCTCGATGAATTCACCGAGCTGCGCTGGATCAACATTCAACGCACGCCGCGAACGTTTCCGTAATAGAATTATCACCGGAACAAAAATCGTACACAACAACGGAAGGGAATCATGAGACAGGAACTTGTAGGCGATTGGATGACGCGCGAGGTGATCACGATCTCACCGAATACAACGCTGGCAGAGGCGCATAAAACCATGCAAGAAAAGCGCATCCGTCGGCTGCCGGTCGTGGATCATGATCGGATTGTTGGCATCGTCACGCTGGGAGATGTGCGCGCTGCGGAACCATCCCGGGCATCTTCCCTGAGCATCTGGGAAATGAATGACCTGCTCGCAAAACTAAAAGTCGCGGAAGTCATGACCCGTCATCCGATGACCATCGGACAGAACGCCAGTATTGGCGAGGCCGCCCGGATCATGCTGGATAATAAATTCAGCGGACTGCCCGTTGTAGACGAGTCGGCTCACCTCGTTGGGATCATCACCGAGTCGGACATTTTTCGTCTGGTCGCCAGTGAGTGGAGCAAGGAGTGAATAACAGACTTTATCGGTAGTTGGAAAAAACGTCCCGAGGGTTGGTGTTAGACCCTCAAAATGCCCGAGATAAACCTTCGGGACGGTGCTCGTATTTTATTTCCGATAAGGTCTAATATAGTTTTG
>DASTJG010000301.1:0-5152 GCA_035716785.1 Anaerolineales bacterium | reverse complement strand
TGGAAGAGACCGGTCAAAAGGATGCTCGCTATGGGCGGGCCAGCAACAGTGGTCAAGTACACCAACATGAATGGCATATTGGTTTCCTCGGCGGTGATCCCGCCAGGTCCTACAACGATGGCTAGTCCGCCCCATGAGATCGCGAAGGTGAGGACGAAGTAAGTCAGCACGGGGTGCTTTGTGGTAAACGTTTTGATGGTCATCATAATGTTCTCCTTATGACGGCTGAGTATTCGCGTACTGAGGTTGAAGTCCACTAGGAACGTTCTTCCATTCTCGGATCACGGGAATGAGATGCAAAAGCCCAAAGGCTAGGCAAAGCCCACTCCATAACAGCGTGCCGGGCGCAGTCAGCCCATAGAAAGCAACCTGGTTGATCCCCCGCAGGAACCAAAACAGCGCAATAGCAATCGCCGTAACATGACCCAGCCGGGTTGTTAGCAGGTCACGCCACTGGAAGAAAGCTAGGTACGCAAAGATCAGCAAGGTAAATGCCACGTGAATGTTCAACATGTGTACGACCGCCTGGATATCTGTGGATACCGGCGCCAGCGCTATTCCAATTCCCTTCACCATCGCAAGATGAAACAGAACGAACAGCAGGTTAATCACCCCGCCGATTCTTAAAAGGATCTTGTTCATGTTTTCTCCTTATCACAATCTTAGGTGGACACAATAGTTGACTGAAATCAATGTCGGGTTGAGATCACGGATGCGCGCGAGCAGGCCGGGGAGCGCGACCCAGTCATGCAGTAGGTTTCGGAAGCAAAGTCTTTCCTGCATGTTAGCGATGAAAGGGTCGATAGCCCCATGCGCAGTCCTGTCTCTATGCTCTTTCGCTCGCTGTATTGCGGTCGAAGAACATAATTCTCTTTTTGGATCGTATCGAGCAACCGTTCGAAGCGAGCAACGTAAGCAAAGCCTGCCAAACGGCACCTCAGGCTCTGGACCCGCGCGAGATAGCATTTGCCTGCTTTGAAATATTCGCGCGCCAACTGCACTCGGCTTTTTACCCAGGCGCGATAGGCGTCGCTGTTCATATCCTCTGGCCCAATACGATTCCCTTCGAGTACTTCGCGCGGGATGTTGTAGTACCCGGCTTGCAGGTCACTATATGTATCCCTGAGCATGTGCGCAATATGCGCCGCAGACACCGCCAGGTATCGGGTCTCATCACGAGGCGCGAATTGACCATGTCCAATGAAGTAATGCAAATTTTCGGTCACTGCAGTCGCCAGTCCGCGCGTGTATTGATTTAGCTCGACTTGCGAGATCAACCTGCCGCGACGCCGGGCATCGAAATCCATCACCTGCATCATGTTATGGAGATAAATTCCCAGTCCACTATCTCTTTCCTGATCGCACTGGATCAGCTCGATCAGCATGAGTTCTTGCATGTCGATATCCCGCGGCAAATCGCCCCGATGGCAGCTTTCAAGCAGGGAGTTCTGGCGCTCGAGGAAAGCCAGTCGCTTGGTTGCTTCAATTCGGTTAGGTACAGAGCCTGAGTCTAAGGGTCCATCCAAGACATCATCTACCCAGCGGAAGTAGGCATACGCCCGATACGCGTCGTCGACGCGTTCGCGATCTACCAGGAAGCGGATTGTGTAATACGTTTGCTTGCTGGCAACTTTCGTGATCGAAGAGGCTAGGGTTGTATTCATTTATTTCACCGTATCATTCTTTCCATGATTTGATACTTAATGTGCGATTGGATATCAGCAGGATCGGTCGACATCAGTACTACTGGGAGTCTCTCGCTTGCCATTTTCGTAAGCGGTCCGACATAGTGACACTGTGCGCAAACCGGGCGTGGCGGAAACAAAAGCTGGCCGCAGCTTGGGCATCTTGAACCTTCCAGGCGGCAGCGTTGGGCTTTCAATCTCCAGTGGCGTGGAATTTCCATAAGGAATACTCTTCTTCTGATCTTTCGTTTTCTAGTGTAGGCAGCGACTGAAACAAAATCGTTACAGACACCGTTAAAAACAGCCTGGCGTTGAGCCCGAGAACCATTGGCGTGCAGCCTGGGTGCCCTACCAACCGCGCGGACATCGCGAATCAGCACCTGATACTAATTTAGCGCGCAACCCGGAGTCGCGCATCTGTCAAATGGGATATCTGAGGTTTATTCCCAGGGTTTAGTGGCCCGCCAATTTGGGAGGCTTAGGCACAAGCTGGAGACCTAACATCGAGATTTCCTCCCTTTTCCTCTTCTCGTCAGTTCTTTTCACGCCGTAGGGACTTTGCCCCGTAACTTTGATCGTAACGATTTTTTTGCACTTCAGTTTTATACTGGCTCAAAAGCAAACTTCTATAGAAAGGGAGAACCAAACATCAATGAATCTTTCCTCCCCACGCGTCAATTACGATCTAATAGCTGATCTTTACGATGAGCCGGGACGTGATTACGAGACCGATAAAAATCTGATCGATTTTCTGAATCAAAAAACCCATCATAAAGCATTTCACCTGCGCATTCTGGACATGGGATGTGGTACTGGGAAGCAACTCACGGCAAATTACAGTAAATTTCCTGAACTGGAAATAATAGGTCTTGATCTGTTTCACGGAATGCTTATACAGGCCCGCAACCGATGTGGGGAAATCAAATGGATTCAAGGCGACAGTACCAACCCACCCATTGCAAATTGCGCCTTTGATTACATCACTAACCAATTCTCCTATCACCATGTTCAAGATAAAAGCATGATGATCTCGTCAATCTTCCGGATACTCAAGCCGAACGGCCGGTTTGTGATTACAAATCTCGATCCCTGGTCCATGCCGAGATGGATAGTCTACACATTCTTCCCAGCAGCCAGACAACGGGATCTGGCGGATTTTCTCCCCGTTGATCAAATCACTGATTTGATGGAAAGAGCGGGATTTTGTAATGTTCGAGTCAAGTACCAGCATAGTCACCGCACTGAAAACTTGAATGATTTTCTAAACTATGCTTCCCAACGTCATCGAACCTCTCAGCTAATGGCTATTGGACAAAACGACTATGATCGCGGAATTGCTGAGCTTAAAGAACGGGTTGCCCAACTTGGTACAAGCGCTCGCCTCTCCTCAGAAATCTGTCTCGTCTGGATCACCAGCGACAAGCCAGGCTAGGTATCCAAGAAACTTCTCCCGGTGGGAGACTAATGGAGTCGCTTTCCGAAACACGCCTTGATTCGATTTGCGTAGGCCCCATGTACTGAGTAAAATGAAGTTAGAAAAAATTCCACGGACTTTAGAGAAAGGGAAGACTCGTGGAAACATTGAAGCTTTACTGGCTGGGGTCGCCTCTCATTGAATCTAGAGGGCGAGCAACCAAGCTTGAAACGCGGAAAGCCGCGGCTCTGGTCGCCTATCTCAGCCTGACCCCGGGTGAATGCCAAAGAGAAATACTCGCAACCATGTTCTGGCCGGAAGGAAGTCAGCAGAAAGCGCTGGCTAGCCTTCGCCGCACCCTTTCCTCTTTAAATTCCAGTCTGCCCGGATGGATCCAAGCGGACCGGAGGACCATCAACCTCAAAAGAAATGCCAAATTATGGGTGGACGTCGACGCTTTTAAGCAATTACTTTCTGAAATCGGGGCGCACAGGCATCCAGGAGATGAACTATGCGAGAATTGTTTTTTATCGCTGGAGGAAGCGGTACGCCACTACAGGGGCAGTTTCCTGGATGGTCTCAACCTGACCGATTCTCCCGGCTTCGATGAATGGCAATTCTTTCAACGGGACGGTCTACGACAGGACTGCGCCATGGCACTGCATCACCTCTCTACAGAATATGCGCGGCGAGGTGCTTGGGATCAGGCAATTGTCTGTGCTCGACGCTGGGTCGCTCTGGACCGATTGCATGAGCCCGCCAACCGTGTTTTGATGGATTTTTATGCTCGCTCAGGTCAACGTACTGCTGCAATGCGTCAATATGCTGAGCTCGAGCGTTTACTGCGTGAACAAGTGGGACAGGAACCAGAGCCGGAAACGTGTCGGTTGTATGATCAAATTCGGGGACACGGTGAGGTGAAAGGCTTGAGGAGCCCCCCAGAGCATCGCGTTTCCTTCCTCCCGCTGAAGACAAAATTGTATATCCCTGCCGCGCCTGCCAGCCGGGTGGTTCGGCGCCACTTGACACACCAGTTGGATGAAATCGAGCGAAAGGCAGTCGCGATTGTTTCGGCGCCGGCGGGTTTTGGCAAAACCACTTTGTTGGCAGAATGGATCGCGCAGACTCGATTGCCGGTTGCCTGGCTCTCACTAGACAATGGTGATAATGACCCTCATCGTTTTCTATCTTACGTGGTCGAGTCCTTAGAAAGCATCCACGAGAACGTTGCGCTCGAAGCTCGGCAGATTATGGAGTCGCCACAGCTATCACCACCGCATATTATTCTCGCATCCTTGATCAATGACCTTGGAACGTTGGTCGAACCTTGTGTTTTGGTTTTAGACGATTACCAATTCATCACGGAGCATGGCGTCCATGAAGTGATGAGTTATCTCTTAGACCATCTTCCTTTCAATCTGCACATCATACTTGTGACACGAGCGGATCCGCCTTTGCAGTTGGGACGGTTACGAGCACATGACCAGATGTTGGAGCTGCGCACACAGAGCCTGCGTTTCACTCCTGACGAGACAAGAGAGTTCCTGAATGATGTCATGCGCCTTGAGCTCTCGGCAGAGGATATCAAAGCTCTGGAGACTCGTACCGAAGGCTGGGCGGTAGGTCTACAGATGGCTGCTATCTTGCTGAAGGATTCACCGGACCGGGCCAGTTTGATCCAGACATTTTCCGGAAGCCATCGCTACATCCTCGATTACTTAATTCAAGAAGTGCTTGACCGTCAGCCTGAACATGTGCGTGGTTTCCTGTTGAAAACCTCAATTCTGGATCGCTTTTGTAGTGAGTTATGCGACACCGTCACAGGTCAGAGTCCGGAGCCAGCGATTGGCATCCTGGATTATTTAGAGCGATCCAACCTGTTTCTGATACCTCTAGATCAAGACCGCCACTGGTACCGCTACCACCATCTTTTTGCTGATTTGCTGGCCTCTCAACTGCAACGCTTGCAGCCAGCGGTCATTCGGGAACTGCATTTGCGTGCCAGTTCCTGGTATGAAGTAAACGGTCACCTCGATTCTGCCATTGAACATGC
>DASTJG010000300.1:0-11333 GCA_035716785.1 Anaerolineales bacterium | reverse complement strand
TGGTTTATAACTTCAGGTAGCGGCTCAGTAAATTCCCCCGTTCGAACAGCACGAGCATTCCATCGGAGATCACCCGGCGGGTCCCTTCATCCAGCGGCGCCGCAGCCCAGTCGGGCGTGGTGAGTCCGTACTCTACCTCCGATCCGTTCTGGTACCAGACCCGCAGGGAGGTCAGTTTTCCATAGTCTTCGACCTGCTGCTTTTCCACAGCGCCGAAGCGTTCGGTCCATTTAATATCAGCAAAATATTTTGAAGGCTGGTCAGTCAGGATCACCAGGTCGATGTCGGAATCGTCTCTCGCCGCGCCGCGCGCGTACGACCCGACCAGCGCAATCCCCTGCACGTCCGCCCCGGCGGAGGCCCAGGTGATGAAGGGGTCGAGAAATTCTCGAATGTGTGCGATAGTCTTCATTTAACATTTAAATTGCCATCATTGCGAGTGGCGGTCCACGTCACGAAGCAATCTCATATGTGCTTGTCAAAAATATATGAGATTGCTTCGCCGCCTGGGCGCAACGTGTTGCGCCCCTACAAAACCGGGCGGCTCGCAATGACAGACTATTTTGGTTCCAGGTAATCGTCGAGGTTGAGGCGTTTGAAGAGGCGTTCGCGCACATCCTCGGGGACGTCCGGCTTTTCGACCGGCGCGTGCACAAGCTCGATCGTTCGTTTGGTGGTGTTCAGCACGATGCGGCAGTTCTCACAGCCCTCGAGATGTTTCTCGATCTCCCGGCAGAGTTCCGGGCTGAGTCCGCCATCGATATACTCGGATAACGATCCCAATAAACTCTCACAGTTCTGGTGGACATGTTCGGTCATCATACTCTTACTCCTCAGGGGTCATGCGTTCGCGATAGTAAACGGATAATTGCTCACGCAAAAACATTCGGGCACGCAACAAACGGGTCTTGACATTGGTCTCGGTCAGGTTCAGCGCCTCGGCAGTCTCTTTGATGGACAAGCCTTCCACATCCCGCAGCAGGAACACGAGGCGCAGGGATTCCGGCAGAGTCTGGATCGCCTGGTCGAGGAACTTCTTTCCTTCGCCGGAGAGCAATTGGTCCTCCGGCATGGCGCTCCAATCCACGAACTGGGTTGGCAACAGATCTTCCGCCTCTTCACCTGCCTCGAAGTCATCCAGATTCACTTCCGGCTTCTTCCTGCGCAGGAGCATCAACGCTTCGTTGGCGGCGATGCGGTAAAGCCACGTCGCCAGGCTGGAGCGTCCCTCGAACTCAGCGATGTGGATCAGCACATTGAGGAACGTGTTCTGCAGCACATCCTCCGCATCCTGGGGGTTGCCGAGCATCCGCAAGCCGAGGCGATAGATCGGACTGGAATAAGCGTCCACGAGCCGCGCGAATTCCGCGCGGTCTCCAGCAGCGAGCGCTTCCAGTGAGATCTCAGTCGGCATTGTCTTGTTCATTAGATGTAATTCTACCTAAAAAGTTGCATGCTGCCTGCCGCCGGGGACGGCGGCTTGAGCGAAGAAGAGTATATATCTTATTTTGTGAAACCTGCAACTTTTTTGTGACACCTGCATCCAAAGGATGTAATCAACACATGCAAACAAGGAGTATCAAACATGGAAATGATCATCGACTTCCCGGGCGGCTCACGCGTCGACGCCCATTTTAACGGCCTTACCGTTCCCACCGACCAGCCCCCCGCATCCAGCGCCCCGACGCCGTTCGCGACCTTTCTGGCATCCATCGGCACCTGCGCGGGGATCTACGTGCTCGGCTTCTGCCAGCAGCGCGGCATCCCGACCGAGGGGATCCGCCTCGTACAGCGCGTCTACAGCAACCCGATGACCCACATGGTTGACAAGATCGACCTGGAGATCCAGGTTCCGAATTCGTTCCCCGACAAATACCGCGATTCACTGATCCGTTCGGCAGAACTGTGCGCGGTCAAGAAGCACCTCGAGAACCCGCCGAAGTTTGGCATCACCACCACCAAAGTGGAAGTCGCGTAATTACAATTAGCGCCACAGAATTTTCTGAAAAGGAAAATTAGATCTCTGTGGCAAGAGATTTATACAGGTATAAAAATGGAAAACGTCCTCAACGACCAGATCATCAAACAGATCAACGAAGTATTTGCCGACTTAAAAGAACCGGTGCAGGTCTTGTATTTTGGTTCGCGTGAAAACTGCGATTACTGCGATGAAGCCAAACAGCTTTTCGAGGAAGTCGCCGCGACCAATGACAAGATCGGATTAAGCGTCTATGACCTTCAGGAAAACCAGGATATCGCGCAGAAGTTCAACATCACATACGCGCCCGGCGTAGTCATCGCGGCAAAGGATGGCGCTGAGGTCAGGGACCTGGGTATCCAGTTCTCGGGCATCCCCTCCGGACATGAGTTCGGCACGCTGATCAACGACATCCTGCTCGTTTCGGGGCGGGACTCCGGGCTGAATGAGAAGACGCGCGAGTTCCTGAAGAACCTCGACAAGCCCTTGCATCTGCAGGTGTTCGTCACTCCCACCTGCCCGTATTGCCCGCGTGCCGTGCTGCTTGCCCACCAGATGGCCATGGAAAATCCGCAGATGATCCGCGCCGAAGGCGTCGAAGCGATGGAATTTCCTGAGCTGGCCAGCCGCTTCAACGTCAGCGGGGTGCCGCAGACCGTGATCAATTCCGGCGCCGGGACGGTGGTCGGCGCCGCCCCGGAGCAGCAATTGCTCGCCGAAATCCGGCGCGCACTCCAGAATTAGTTCCAATCTTTAAAACGATTGAAAACATCCGAAGCTCAATGGCTCGGATGTTTTGTTTATTGGAGTCCACCAAAATCAAGTATCATCGCCTAAAAAAGGATACAAAATGGAATCGATCCTCCTCATCATTCTTATCGGTCTGGCGGGTGGTGTGGCTGTGGGATTGCAAAGCCCCATGGCAAGTATGATCACCCAGCGGCTGGGCATCTTCGAAAGCGTATTTATCGTTCACATCGGAGGTGCTCTGCTCGCGCTCGTACCACTGTTGCTTTACGGCGGCGGGAGACTTGCGCAGTGGCGCAGCGTTCCCTGGTATGTGCTGGGCGCGGGTGTCTTTGGTCTCATCGTGATCGGCGCGATCAGCTACATGATCCCGCGCGTGGGGGTGGCTGCATCGATCACCACGATCGTCGCGGGACAGTTGCTGGTGGGAACGATCCTCGATCACTTCGGTCTGCTCGGGGCAACGGGGCGGTCCCTTGACCCGACGCGGGCACTGGGACTGATGGTCGTGCTCGTGGGTGTCTGGTTGACGGTAAAGTAAGTCGAACCCTAGCGTTTATCCGTCTTATCCACTCTTGTCTGTTTATACGTCACTGCGGAGTAGAACTCACGCAGAAAGCTCGACGGGACGATCGCCAGCAAGCGCGGTTCGCTGAAACCGGCCTGCGTGGCAAGAGAACGAAAGGTTTCAAACGAGAAGGGGTGCGGCACCCACAGATTGCCTGAGTCGACGTTGTATTCGACGAGCAGGAGCGCGCCGTTCGGCTTCAGGAATCCACGCACGTGACGCAGAATCTTTTCCTGGTCCTTGAAGTAATGCAGTGAATTTGCGGTCACGATGCCATCGAGCGGAGGCAGGCGTTGTGTTGAGCTTGTCGAAACATCAAAGGGAAAACTGAAATCCTGATTTAACGGGATCAGGCCATCGGTCGAGGCAAAGCGTCGGTAATAAGCCACTTCCAATCTTTTGAGAGCGCCACGATCTTTATCCACTGCGTAGATCGTCCCCTCGGGACCGATCAGCTCCCGCAGGGCAAGCGTGAAGGCGCCTGACCCCGCCCCAAAATCCGCCCATGTGCCGCCTGCAGGTAAATTTGCAGACTTCAACAAATTAACGTGATCTGCATGGTCCATGAAGGGATAGTATCATAGAGGCACTTTCGTATCATCATTTTCAAATGAAATTAATAGGAAGCGTTTGGATTTGACAAACTTCTGAACAAGTTTATACAATCGAATGGAATGTTCTCCTGTAATTGCCTGAGACTCGACGCGTGAAAATGAAACATGAGTGGAAACTCGGGTTGTTGCCAGTCTGTTAAGAGATTACCATTATTCAGAATTCGGCGGAGCAACAACACATCCCGATGCTATGCGGGGTGTGTTGTTGTTAACTATTTCGAGGGATTGCCGTTACCGGATGATCACTGCATCCAGCGAGCCTTTGTTGATGGTTGCACTAACCGGGTCGAAGACCAGCCTGAGCGTATGATTGCCCGAGGACAACTGATCGGAGTAATCCCAGCGTTTTTGATAGGTCGTGGTCGACAGCTTTTGGTCCAGGGTATGTACCAAGACATCATCCACATAGACTTTCATTTTGCCATAAGTCACGCCGCCCTTGTAGATAATGCTGAACGATTGTCCTGAGAACGCAAGTATGACAAAAGAACCGCTCCTGGTTGTTTCCTTATAAGAGCCGCCGTAGGCTTTGTCAGTGGACTGATCCTGCCAGGCGGATGACGAATAGTCAAAAGCACCATTCTTGTCATCGAATGTGCCTGTTACGGGCTGCTGAGCAGAACCAATGAGCGACGACAGTACATCCAGGTATCTATTGCCCCATTTCTGCATCGGTTTAATGTGACTGTTCTCGGCAATTTCATTCCAACTGATAAAGCCCCAGCCATCCGGGTTGGAGGCGAGGTTGCCGTTCCATACCGCGCGCAGCGTCTCACCGTTCTTACGCGGAATACAACTACCGGTTTTAAGCAGAACAGAATTGTATCCAGGGTTGAGTGGCGCATACCAGCGCTTCCCCGCGGCACGGACTTTGTCACCCATCTCCTTGATCTGCTCAAAGGAGTCCGGATTTCCATAAGGGTCCTGGGTAGACCAGTAATAGGTAATTGCATCGAACATCGCCATACGAGTAGTCGTCAAAGTTGCGCGGGTTTCATCTCCTACCAGGTAGATACGGTCACGAACGGCATTGCTGATCTTCTGTACATCCGCGTTACTGTACTTACGAGAACCTGTGAAGGTCACCACCGGCTTTCCATCAATGCGTTCCCAAGCGGTCTCGCCATTGAACTCTTTATAGAGGAAGTTCAAGTCATTGATGATCTCATTGGCAGGTTGCAGAGAGGCTGCCTTGTAGCTCACCCAGTTTTTGAACCCGCCCATGCGCGTCGAAGCAGCGAATGCCTCTGCCAACCTGCGGGTATAGGAAACACTGGTGCGCGTCTGGGAGGTGGTGCCGTCCCCGCTCCAGTTCAGCCAGAAGCCCGTCAACCCGGCATTTTTGGCCAGCCGAATATCTTCTTCGATCGCGCCCGGCTCATCCTGACTGACCAATCGGGTTGGAACATCGAGCAATTGATTGCCCGCATAGTTGGATACAGGGTTACACCCATCAGCATCCGTTTTGGCAGGCAGTGGAAGTGGAGAAACATTGTAAGGATAGTTGGGCCCCAATGTATCCTGCCAGTGCTTGGTACTCCACCAAAGATAGTAATAAGCATAGACTGGTTTATTTGAGGCAGCCGGCTGGATTGAGACCGCCTCTACCTTGGAGAAACCACCCAGTGTCAGCACAAACGTCACAATGATCCCCATAATACGGTAAATAGTTTTGTTCATTGTGTCTCCTTATCGTTGCCGCTTGTCTCACTAATCAAAAGTTTTTAGAAGGGTCTGCATGTCAAACTTCTTTCAATGTAGACATTTAAGCGGCGCTCTGTTAAAAAATAAAAACTGCCTGACATGCGAGGCAGTTTTACCGAATTACTCTGGCAACCTTGCAAATCACAGCATTGAAGCAGCTTTGGCCCGCAGCTTTGCTTCCCGGGTCTCCACCGGTTGGCTTTATGTAACCTTTCTTTGTTAAATTTGCCTGGACAGAGCAAGATTGCCTGTAGCAGCGGGCGCATTATAAACGATGCTTAGGGAAGGGTAGGAAGGGTGAAGGATGAGAATCCTCCAACATTATTGTAAGCCGGCCAGATTGAAAGGTGATTTCACATTGTATTCATGGCCTTTTGTTAATTGTGTCAACCTTCACATAAGTTGACTTGTCTTACGGATGCATTTTCAAGAAGTTGACCGTGCTTCTTTGTACTTCCTAACAGGCGTATAATCCATCGAGAGGAGAGAAAGGATTATTGTTATGATGAATAATCGTCAACTGGCTGAAACATTTACGATGATCGCTGATTTACTCGAAATTAAAGGGGAGAACATCTATAAAACGCTCGCTTATCGCAAGGCTGCCGACAGCCTGTTGAACCTGGGGCGTGAAGCTTCCGAATACTGGAAAGAGGGAAAACTTGACGACATCCCCGGCGTGGGCAAAGCCATTTCTGAGAAAATCGATGAACTGCTGACCACCGGAAAACTGGAATTTCTTGAAAAGTTGAAGAAGGAAGTCCCGCCCGGTTTGGTGGAATGGCTGCCCATCCCGGGATTGGGGCCAAAGCGCGCTGCGCTGATCTGGAAGACACTGAACATTACCACCTTCGCGGAACTCGAAAAGGCGGCCCGCGCAGGCAAACTGCGCAGTCTTCCCGGCATGGGCGCCAAGACCGAAGCCGCGATCATCGAAGGTATTGAGTCGCTCTCGAGGCGGACGGTCCGGATTCCGCTGGGACGCGCCTATCCGATCGCAGAGGCGTTGATCACTGAACTCAAAAAGGTGAAGGGCGTCGTCGACGCGCAGCCTGGTGGAAGTCTACGAAGGATGCGTGATACGGTTGGCGATCTGGATATTCTGGTTGCCTCGAAAGATCCGGCGGCAGTCATGGATATGTTCGTGAAATTGCCGCGCATCCATCGCGTGCTGGGAAAGGGGCCAACGAAATCCAGCATCGAATTCAACGATGGACTGCGTGTGCAACTGTGGGTACACCCCCCACAGGAGTTCGGCACTGCGCTGGTGTATGCCACCGGCTCGAAGGAACACAACATCCGCCTGCGCGAAATGGCGCTGGCAAAGGATCTATCGTTATCCGATCATTCCTTTAAAAATATCCTTGATGGAAGCGAGATCTTTTGTGCGACAGAGGAAGAAGTGTATAAAACGCTTGGGCTTCCCTGGATGCCGCCTGAGCTGCGCGAAGACCGGGGTGAGATCCAGGCGGCAAAAGCAAACAAGCTTCCGAAGCTGATCCAGAAAAAAGACATCCGGGCTGACCTGCAAATGCATTCTACGTGGAGTGATGGAAAGCTATCCATGCTGGAAATGGCGCGCGCCGCGGCCAAACGCGGCATGAAGGTCATCGCGTTTACCGATCATTCCGTCAGCCTCGGCGTCACGCGCGGCCTGAGCATCGAGGCGCACAAGAAGCAGGCAGCGGAGATCAAGAAGATCCAGAAGCAGCTTGGCGATAGTATCCTCGTCCTGCACGCCAGCGAAGTGGAGATCAAAGCCGATGGCACACTCGATTATCCCGATGAATTCCTGGCGAGCCTCGATCTGGTGGTCGCCTCGCTGCATACCAGCCTGCGACAGCCGCGCGAGAAGGTCACGCAGCGTGTCATCAACGCCATCCGCAACCCGCATGTGGACATCATCGGTCATCCTACGGGACGTTTGATCCAGGAACGCGAGGGCGCGGACCTGGACATGGAAGCGGTCCTGCAAGCTGCAGTGCAATCGGGAGTGGCGATGGAGATCAACGCTCATCCCGCCCGCCTCGACCTGAACGACCTGCATGCCCGCCGCGCCAAAGAGCTGGGCATCCCGATCACGATCAACTGCGACGCGCATTCGGAAGAGGATCTCGACATGCTGCCTTATGGAGTCGCCACCGCTCGCCGCGCCTGGCTGGAACCGAAGGATGTGATCAATACCTGGACTCCCAAGAAGTTACTGGATTGGTTGAAGAGGCGAGGCAAGTAAAATGAACAATCCTCCCAACAAAACCAGACGCATGGCCTTCATGCTCAGCGGCGGCATCGACGCGCTGCTGGGTTCCTTCTTTCTGCTGGTCGGCTTTGGATTCTTGCCAATGGATCTGGCGCAATTCGGGCTGGAGAACTGGCATGCCATCCTGATAGGCGGGATATTTTTTATAATGGGAATTGGAGTCCTTGCCTATAATCTTTCGAGATTGGAAGAATGACTTCAACATCATTGAAAACATTCCTTAAACCCGGTCTTGCCAAAATTATCCTGACAGTCACTTCATTTGCCCTTTCGAGTTATCTCTGGCGTATCTTTATCATTTCTACGATTTCAGATACCTTCCCCTGGGGATTTCCCTTGCAGTTTTATCTGAACTGGGGACCCTGCCCACCAGGGCAAATATGCAGCGAAAGTAACCTGCTCTTCTTTGTGATTGACATCCTGTTTTGGTATGTAGGGAGCGCACTTTTGATCTTGAGCTTCAACAGGAACCCCCAGGATAAGCCGTAGCGGGAACCGAACTTTTTAACCTGCCCTTTCGAAAGTAGCAAGAGAATTTATCACCCTGAAATCCCTACTCAAGTAGTTTGACAAAACCAAACTATTTGAGTAATATAAATCAAACCAATTTAATGGTAGAAGGATTTAACAATGACTAAAAATCGGTTTGATACTGGTAATGTTGTTCTTGTAGCGCCTCTGCTCCACTTTCGCCAGAGCGATCTGGCTATCGCTGGCGGAAAAGGTGCAAATCTGGGCGAATTATCTCAGGCGGGCTTTAATGTTCCGCCCGGCTATGTCATCACCACCGCAGCTTACGATTTGCTGCTTCAACAAAATGACACGCAAACCCGTCTGAAGGAGATGGTCGATTCTCTGGATGCTAATGACCAGGATACAGTTGCAAAGCTCGGTCAGCAGATCCAAAACTTGCTGCGGGAAATCCCCATTCCCAAACAAATAATAGATGAGATCCTAAAAGCTTATCATCAACTGGACGGTGGCGCAGTCGCTGTGCGCTCGAGCGCGACGGCGGAAGATTTGCCGGAAGCCGCTTTTGCCGGTCAACAGGAAACCTTCCTGAACGTGGTTGGTGAACAGGCGCTGCTGGAGGCCGTCCATGCCTGCTGGGCATCGCTGTGGTCGGAACGCGCCATCCTTTACCGGGCGCGCCAGAACGTGGATCAGAACGCGGTTAAGTTGGCTGTGGTCGTTCAAAAGATGGTACCTGCCGATGTGGCTGGTGTGATGTTCACCGCGAACCCTGTCAGCGGCGGGCGCGACGAATTGATCATCGACGCGAACCCCGGGCTGGGAGAGGCGGTGGTCAGCGGAACAGTTACGCCCGATCATTTCATCATAGACAAGCGCACACGGCGCGTGAAAGAACAACAATTAGGCAAAAGGGAAATCATTGTTCGCTCCAAGGCAGGAGGTGGAATTGAGCAATTCACTTCTGGCCAGGAGATCACCGATCCCGCTTTGCCACCGCAAGCCATGCGCAGACTCGTAAAGTTGGGAATCGATATCGAACATCATTATGGCTCTCCGCAGGATATCGAATGGGCCTGGATCAACGACGAAACTCCGACAGGACGATTCTTTGTCTTGCAGGCACGCCCCATGACCGCTTTGCCTGAGCCGCTCGATGTCAGCGGACCGATGCGGCTGGTGGTTCCCATGCTGATCGAGATGTGGCCCATGCGGCCTTATCCGCTCGACATGACAACATTCACAGCTGCTGTGGAGCGCGCAATCGGGAGTTTCCTTGTTACGATGATCGGCAAAAGCGCGCCGGACCCGGACGAAATGTTCGTTGAAGAGGACGGCGTCGTTTTACAATTCAAGCCACCTAAGGTTCATCCTTCCCCAGGTATGCTTTTTATGCCATGGTTGGCCATATGGCGAACGCGTCATTACGATCCCGTGCATTGGGAAGCTGATCCTTTGCTGGCGGAGTTCATTGCAACAGCGCGTACTCTGGAAAAGCATGATCTGCAGTCACTTACGTGGGAAGAGAATATTGAAATCCTGCAGCAGTCACTGGCATTGATCCCACGTGCAATGGAACTGCGTGAACGTTACTTTCCACAGGTGCTTCTGGGACTGGCGGGCTTATGGCTGCTGCTTGCCCTGGCAGGTCGCCGCGACCGGTTTGGGGCACTCGTCTCAGGCGTCCAGACCAAGACGACCGAGACCAATCAGGTCCTTGAAGATCTGGCAACCGAAATTCGAGCGGATCCAGCACTACAGGATCTGCTTCGGCAAACGGAAGCGCGTCAACTGCGAGCCAGATTGGAAACATCAAAGGCCGGGCGGGATTTTATGAAACGCTTCGAAGCTTTTCTTGGCCAATATGGTCATCGTGAGTCCTCGCTGACGATCTCACAGCCCGCCTGGAAAGATCAACCAGACCATGTGTTGGCGATCTTGAAAGTGCTGGCAGAAACACAACCGCAACAACGCGATAGCCACAATGCCTGGCAACAGACGCGTGATGAACTGCTGGCAAGTTCGATCCTTGGCAATCGCCTGTTACGCGGGCTATTTCTGAAAACACTCACGAACGCGCGCGCCTTCTTCCAGATCCGTGAAGATACGCATTTTTATGTAACCCTTGTACAACCCACCATCCGGCATGTTGCTCTCGAACTTGGCAGTCGCCTGGTACAGGCAGGCGCGCTCGATGAGGTTGAAGATGTATTTCATCTGCGGCTGGATGAACTGGAAATGTTTGGAAGACAGTTGCAAGCACCTGAAGAAGCTATAGTAGAAATTCGCGAATTGGTTGCTCGTCGAAAAGCCAGACGTGAGAGTTTAGCCAACAAGTCGCTGGTCGATCCACGCTTACTATCGCTAATGTCTCAGACACAGGCAGGAAAAGATGTTCTCGTAAGTGGAACATCCGGGAGCCCGGGTGTGGTCCGCGGTCCGGCAAAGATCGTGAATGACATTTCCGAGTTTGGAAAGCTGCGAGCGGGTGATGTGCTCGTCGCCCCCGTGACCAACCCGGCCTGGACACCGCTTTTCCAGCGTGCTGCAGCTGTCGTGGTGGACGCAGGCGGAGCCGCATCCCATGCTGCGATCGTCGCCCGTGAATACGGCATCCCCGCCGTGATGGGCACAATCAACGGCACCAAAGAACTCAAAGATGGCCAGTGGATCCAGGTAGATGGAACGCGTGGACTGGTTCTGAAAGCAGAGGAACAGGAAGGAGTTTCCCATGCTATGTGAGGCATTTGTGGCACTTGGGTTTAGACCTCCCTGCGATTACCCGCTCTTTCTTGCGATGCTCGTTCTGCACATCCCGGCCGGGATAACCTGCGTTGTGGCGGGGTTCGTGGCAATCGTAAGTCAAAAGAAGGCCGGGCTCCATCCAACCTTTGGGACCATCTACTACTGGAGTCTGGCGGTGATTTTCATCTCGGCGAGTGTAATGGCAATCCTGTACTGGGCAGAGTTCTGGCATCTGTTCGTCCTGGG
>DASTJG010000299.1:0-15780 GCA_035716785.1 Anaerolineales bacterium | reverse complement strand
GGCTACCTCGGCTGACCTGATCATGCTCTATCTTTCCATTGAGACGACATCCATTCCGTTATACGTGCTGGCCGGCTTCATGCTGGCCGACGAGAAATCGACGGAAGCCGGTTTCAAGTACCTGCTCTTCGGCGCGCTGACCTCGACGATCATGCTTTACGGTTTTAGCCTGCTCTTCGGGTTTGCCGGGACAACAAACATCTATGAGTTGGTTGGCAAGTTCCAGCCTGGCATTGCTGCTTTTGGGGTACTGGCTCTGATCCTTGTCGGAATTGGTTTCAAGGTGTCAGTTGTGCCAGTCCATTTCTGGGCGCCGGATGTGTACGAAGGCGCGCCGACGCCTGTTGCCGGATTCTTATCCACCGCTTCGAAGGCCGCGGGCTTTGCCGTGCTCGTGCGCCTGTTCTTCGTGGCGTTCCCCAACTTTGCTCCGTCCTGGACACTTGCGCTTGCGATCCTTTCTGCCGTCACAATGACGGTGGGTAACCTGCTTGCTCTGCCGCAGACCAACATCAAACGCCTGCTCGCGTTCTCTTCCATCTCTCACGCAGGCTACGCAATGATTGGTGTAGTCGCGATGAGTCAATTGGGCGCAGCAAGCGTGGTTTTCTATCTGGCAGCGTACATCCTGACGAACCTGCTTGCCTTTGGGATCGTCATGGCGTTCAGCCGTGTGACCGGGCTCGAGGATTTGAAAGATTACGCTGGGTTGAGCCGCCGTTCCCCGTGGCTTGGATTGATGATGCTGGCGGCGTTCTTGTCGCTGGCGGGCATGCCGCCGTTCGGCGGGTTCGTTGCCAAGGTCTTTGTCTTTGCGGCAGGTATCCAGGCCGGGTACGTCTGGCTGGTTATCGTGGGCATCCTCAACTCGATCATAGGCGTGTACTACTATCTCAATGCGATGAAGTATGTTTACCTCTATCGCATGCCTGATGAGAACGAAGAAAAGCATCCTGTAGGGTTGACTCGGCCGTATGCGATCGCTCTGGCGGTGCTGGTGATCGGTGTGATCCTGATCGGCACGGTGTTCGCTCCGTGGTTCAGCTGGTCGGACGCGGCAGCGTTGAATCTGTTTTAGTTTATTACGAGACGTCACAGGTCTCTGCTCCCTCACTCCGTTCGGGCGTGCTGCGTAAAGACCTGTGACGTCTATGACGCAAGATATGATATAAGTTACCTGATTTGACATACTTTTGGGCTGTCAGTTATAATCGTGCAACATGGCACAATCCGGACAAAAAGGCAGGAGCATCCTCAACACACTGCTCATTGTGATGGTCGGCCAGGTGGGATGCCTGACGCTAATCATCATTCTGGCTTCCGTCTTTGGCGGATTGTGGCTGGATAAAACTTTTGATACAAAGCCGGTTTTTACACTGGCTTTGTTGTTTGCTGGAATTCCCGTGTCGGTGTTTGTGATGCTGGTGGTGGCCCGCAGGACGCTGGCGCGCTTGAAAGAACAAGCAGAAGAAAAGGATTCTGATGTTTCGTCATAGGAGGCGGATTTGGAACAAGAAGTAAAACGCCGAAGGCCCTGGCGCCGCTGGGTCGTGCTGGTGCTGATAATCGTAGGATTTATATTGGGCGGGATCTTTGCACCTGTTCAGCCCGAGATCGCGGTTGCCCCAGAAAAGCTGATCGAAGAGCCGATCATCGAGAATTTTCTCGGTCTCGGTCCTCTTTATCTGGTGAATACCCTTCCCACACTGGCTCTGACGATTATCCTGATAGTGATAATTGCATATTTCACCAACCGTTCTTTGAAGCAGAGCGCACAGACAGATCTTGTACCACGCGGAATCGGCAACCTGATGGAAGCCTTCTTCGAGTTGCTCTACAACCTGACGGAAGGTTCGGCAGGCGCGAAGTGGGCAAGAGCAATTTTCCCCTGGTTTGCAACCATCATGTTCTATGTGCTGTTTGCAAATCTGCTCAAATTGATCCCGGGCTTTGAGTCAGTTGGTGTTCTTCACCATGCTCATGGTGAAGGTCATGCAATACAGGAGTTGGGAGGCATCTGGGCCAATCTTCTTCCTGCTAAAGTGGATGAAGGTGGCTATATTCTTGCACCCTTCTTCCGTGGAATTTCTGTAGATTTGAATTTTACCGCTGCGCTGGCATTGATCTCTGTGGTAATGATCCAGGTGATCGGTTTCCGGGCGCAGGGGTGGGGTTACCTCAGCAAGTTCTTTAACACACGCAGGATGTTCAAAGTGCCGTTCTTCGGTGCGATGGACTTTTTGGTCGGCTTGCTCGAGTTGATCTCGGAACTTTCCAAGATCCTCTCGTTTGCTTTCCGTCTATTTGGGAATATGTTCGCAGGGATCGTGCTGGTCGCGATTGTGGCGGGCCTGCTTGGCAAGTTTTCCATTCTGCCCGCGATGGTCATGATGTTCGAGTTGTTCGTGGGTGTGATCCAGGCGTTCGTGTTCGGTATGTTGACCATGGTCTTTATGGCGCAGGCTACGCAGGGTCATGGCGAAGAGCATGCGGAAGCTCATTAATTCAGAAATAATAGGATAAACCTAAGGAGGCATTGAAGATGGAAGGAAATATTTTGGATGCGATGCGCTACGTTGGCGCAGGGTTGGCGATGATCGGCGCGGCGGGCGCTGGGGTGGGGATTGGTCTGAGCGTGCAGGGCGCGCTGACCGGTATGGCTCGCAATCCGGACACCTACGGTAACCTGTTGACCAATATGATCCTTGGCATCGCGTTTTCTGAAGCGATCGCGATCTATTGTCTGGTGATCGCGTTCCTCATGCTCTTCAAAGTTGTGTAGCAGATAGGAGCAATTGATGGAAGCACTTGGTATTAATCTTGGCCTGCTGATCGTTCAGATCATTGCGTTCACCATTGTGTTTCTCACGTTGAACGCCTGGGTCTATCAGCCCATGCTGAACATGATGGAGAGCCGCAAACAGAAAATTGCACAGGGTTTGGAAGATGCCCGTGTCGCGGCAGAGGCGCGCGCCAACGCCGAAAAAGAGGCTGCCAAAATCATCACAGATGCGCAGACGGAAGCCAGCAAGATCGTCCGTGAGGCGACTGAGCGCGCCGCAACTGCCGGGCAGGATGTGAAAGCCGCCGCCGAAGCCGAAGCCGCCAAAGCGCGTGAAGCTGCCATTGCCGAAGCCGAAGTCGAACGCAATCGCATCCTCGGCGATTTGCGCAGTCAGGTTGCCTCGCTGGCCATTGCCGCCGCGAACAAGCTGGTCGGCGAGGCGCTCGATGAGAAGAAACAGCGTGCCTTGCTCGATGAGTTCTTCTCAGGCGTGAAATCCGGCAAGCTGATCGTTTTGGATGGAACTGATTTCCAGGGCGAATCTGCCCAGGTGACGAGCGCTCTTCCGCTCAGCAAGGAAGAGGAAGACGCTGTCAGACGGGATGTCCTTTCGAAAGCCGGCGCGAAGGAAGTTCATTTCCGCGTCGATCCCTCCATCCTCGGCGGACTCGTGATCCGCGTTGGCGATAAGGTTCTCGATAGCTCAGTTGCAGGCAAGCTCGAAGGCCTGCGCCAGAGCCTGAGATAACAGGACTTCGGAAGTCTGTCAGAGAGGGTTTTGGTAAAATCATCAAAACCCTCTTTTCGTTTAATCATGCTGCTATGCAGCGTCATTAATTGCCACAGAGTCCACAGAGAAAGCAAAAGAAAAAACTCAGAAGGACTCTGCGTGCTCTGTGGCTAAAAACCAACCATGACAACTCAAAAATCACTTCGCTCCATCTTTGCAGAATTGCCTCTCCCTTTCAACATGGCAAACATCCCGGAACTCTCGATCACCGGGATTTCCATAGACAGCCGCCTCGCCAAGCCCGGCCATCTCTTTGTCGCGATGAAAGGTGGGAATGTGGATGCACATGCTTACATCCCGAAAGCAATTGAGAACGGAGCAATTGCTGTGGTGGGAGATCGAGACCTCGGTGGATTCTCCGTCCCTTATATTCGCCTCGACAATTCACGCCGCGCCCTGACGTGGATCGCGGCCGCGTTTTACGATTGGCCGGGCCACAAGCTGACGGTGATCGGCGTGACCGGCACCGATGGCAAAACCACGACGACGAATCTCATCTACCAGATCCTGCTGGCTGCTGGGATCAAAGCCGGCATGGTCTCGACCGTCAACGCGGTGATCGGAGATGAAGTGCTCGATACGGGTTTCCATGTCACAACGCCGGATGCTCACGATGTGCAGCGTTACCTTGCTCAAATGGTAGTGGCCGGGTTGACACATGTGGTTCTGGAAACTACCTCTCATGGCTGGGCGCAATATCGCGTGGATGCCTGCGAGTTCGACGTTGGCGTCGTGACCAATATCACGCATGAACACATGGATGAGCATGGCTCCTATGAAAAATATCGCGCTGCCAAAGCGAGATTATTTTCCAGCCTGGAGATCACTTCAGAGAAGCCGCAGGGTAATCCGCGCCTGGGCGTGATCAATCGCGATGACGTGAAATCTTTTGATTTTTTGAATGACTTCATCAGGGTCAGGAAGGTGAACTACGGGTTAAGTGAAGATGCTGAGGTCCGCGCGGTGGATGTGAACTACAGTCCTTCGGGGATTCATTTTATGGCAAAGAGCAGGGATCTCAGCCTCCCGGTTTCGAGCAAGTTGGTCGGCGCGTTCAATATCTCGAACTGTCTCGCCGCATTGACCGCAACCGTGTACGGACTAAAAATAAAACCCGAAATTGCCGCACAGGGAATTGCCTCCCTGGATGGGATCCCCGGTCGCATGGAACGCATCGATATGGGACAAAAATTCACAGCGATCGTGGATTTCGCGCACACGCCGAATGCGTTGAAGGTGGCACTGGAAGCGGCGAGGGAAATGCTTGCCGGCAGGGAGCAGGGGATAGGGGAGAGGGGCCGCGTGATCGCAATATTCGGTTCGGCGGGGTTACGTGATCGGGAGAAGCGCCGCATGATGGCGGAGGTCTCTGCCGGGCTGGCGGATCTCACGGTGCTGACTGCTGAGGACCCGCGTACCGAATCGTTGGTGGGAATCCTTGATGAAATGGCGGCCGGCGCGAGGTCGAGGGGTGGACGCGAGGGTGAAACCTTCTGGCGCGTCCTCGATCGGGGCGAAGCGATCCGCTTTGCGCTAAGCCTGGCGCGCGAGGGTGATATTGTCCTGTCCTGTGGAAAGGGACATGAACAGTCCATGTGCTTTGGCGCGCGCGAACACTTTTGGGACGACCGTACCGCCATGCGTGCCGCGTTGAGTGAATTGCTGAATGTGGAAGGGCCGCAGATGCCTTATCTTCCCACACAGGATACCAAAGAAGAGGAATGGCTTACATGGAAGTGAAGCCTGTTGTGCTGACCGGCAAACACGTGCGCCTGGAACCGATGACCGAAGAGCACGTGCCTGGCCTGGCTGAGATCGGGGTGGGGCAGACCTTTTGGGATTTTATGCTGTATGGCAATATGAATTCCGTTGACGATATGCGCAACTGGGTATTGGACATTCTTTCGCGTGCAAAGAAGGGGACAGACCTGCCTTTTGTGGTCATTCATCTGGCGTCGGGTCGCGTGGCGGGCGCGACGCGTTACTTGAACATCGTGCCAAAGGACCGCGGACTGGAGATCGGCGGCACCTGGTATGGACTTGAGTTCCAGCGAACGCCGGTAAACACCGAATGCAAATATTTGTTGTTGCAGCACGCGTTCGAAACGCTCGGCTGCATCCGTGTCCAATTGAAAACGGACTTGCGAAATGAGCGCTCACAAAAAGCGATCGAACGCCTTGGCGCGGTCAGGGAAGGAGTCTTGCGTAATCACATGATCCTGCCAGATGGCCGCTATCGATACTCGGTGTTTTACAGCATTTTGGATACGGAGTGGCCGCAGGTGAAGAAACGCCTGGAAGAGATGATGAAAAGGTAGAATAAAGTTCTCTTATTCTGTTCCTTTGCATCTCTTTCTCTGGAGGATCGATCCGTTACCTCATCTCAATCGCTCTAACAAAACCAACCCCGCCTATCAGTGACAAAATAATACCGAGCCATCTAAATGTTTGTATCTGCTCCTGCAAAATTATCATAAACTGCGCTGTATCCATACCTCCACCTTGTGACCGGAGATAGGAATTGGCAGCTTCGTGCCCCCAGGTTACGCTGCTAAACAGTACAAGTATGCCAATGACAAATAAAACTGATGAGATAATCATAAATTGCAGCCTGTTCATAGAGAACCTCCACGTGAATAGCTTGTAAAGAAGGGTTTACGTTGCGAATCAAACATAGCAGTGAATGGATCTAGGCGAGCGCATATTCCACTGCTGAAATGGCATGGATTTTTGTAGTAGCAAATAGCGGCACCTGGCTATCTCCGTCGTGAACCAGTAATTCAATTTCTGTGCAGCCTAGAATAATCCCTTCTGCCCCGGCCTGGACTAGCTTTTCCATCGTCTCCATGTATTGCTCTCTCGATTCCTGTTTCACAATACCAAGACACAATTCATCATAGATGATACGGTGGACCATCTCGCGATCTTCATTATCCGGTGTAATTACATCGAAGCCATGCTTGTCAACCAGGCGGCCCTTGTAAAAATCGTGCTCCATGGTGAAACGCGTGCCCAGCAATCCAATTTTCCTGAGACCGGCAGCTTTTATCCTTTGTGCCGTCGCGTCGGCGATATGCAGGAACGGAATTCGCGTATTGGACTGGATCTCATCCGCCAGTTTGTGCATGGTGTTCGTACAAAGGATGATAAACTCCGCGCCGGCACGCTCCAGGCTTTGGCCGGCTGCGATCATTAACTGGGCTGCTTCTTCCCATTGGTCTTGGTGCTGGAGAGCTTCGATTTCTGCAAAATCCACTGAATACAGGATGCACTTTGCTGAGTGCAGTCCGCCAAGTTTCGCCTTGGTTGTTTCGTTGAGGATGCGGTAATACTCGAGAGAGGATTCCCAACTCATACCGCCAATGAGACCAATCGTTTTCACTATTACTCCTTGATATCTGCTATTCCATCGAAACTGCTTACTGCTTGTTTCTCCTGCGTTGTTCCTCGGGATCGTTATTCCACTTCCTCTTTTTTATCCAGCGGACCGATCCATGTTTCTGCGAAAGCCAGGAAGGCTGTGCTGGAAAACGCCCCGCTCGTCGTCCGGGCTGTTTTTACTTCTCCGGCTACCAACCTGCCATTGATCTGGATACGACCGACCCGGCATGGACAAATGACGGTTGTCAGATCGTACGCTACTCTCCCGGCCGGGAACTGTGGCCAAATGACCTGTTTTCGATCCAATATTTCGGCCCATTCGATTTCGACGTTTGTTTCCGCTCCCTGACATACCACCCGATAACATGCTCCGTCGTAGGCGTGCTCACAGTGAGCCGCTGTATAAGCCAGAGCATCGACAGGAATATCTTGAAACTCAGGGAAGTACCGTGTTAGATCTTTTACCAATACCTGGGCCAGGTCGATGTTGTCAGTAAAAATACCACCCTGACCTATATTTGTTGCAGGAGTTGTGTCCAGCCAGAGCACAAGCGCATGTCCGACTCCCCATGGACTATCTGTACAGATCCAGTAGCTCGCGACGGCAGCAAGTTGTTCTTTTTCGGGGACGTACAACGTCATTCCCGGGTTTTCACCGCTGAAAAAAACCGGACGCTTAATTTCGCTCATTGTAACAACGATGCCTCCTGAAAATTGACTGACTGCAAGAGTATAAGCCCAATTTTGTAAGTCAATTGCCTGCAATGCTCAAATCGATTTTACATAGCAATAGTGATTGCATAAATTATTGCTATGAATAATATCGCGATAAAAATAAATGTTACCGCAGTTGCAATGAGAGCGATGTTTAGCCCTTTTAATTTGTAACTTAACCCGAACACGACGATCAACACAAACAGAGCGAAGATGGCAAATAAGATTGTGAACGACATGAACTATTCTCCTGTGGCAAGGTGATTTTGCAGATAATAGTTTCCCAACGCTTTCAAAAGATTGCAAAATATATCAAGCTGGCTTTCATGTAGGGGATTTGGATTGGACCTGATTGGAATCCCATTCCACTTCAGGCAGACAAGCCCCTCGATCTCAACTCCGCGGCAACGGTCGCGGCGTATCCAAATGATGGATGCTGTGCAAAAAGAGTTTCATGAGCGACTGACCAACACCACCGCTTCGCCCTCCAGGACAACGATATTCTCCTGATTCGTACAGACTGTTCCCAATGTAACAATCGGCTTGTCCGGACGGGCGCTTTTCACTTCCACGGTCGTGGTGATCGTATCTCCCGGGTAGACAGGCGCTTTAAATTGCAGTGTCTGGCTCAGGTAGATGGTGCCGGGCCCCGGCAGGTCATTAGCAAGTGTAGCTGAGATGAGTCCAGCCGCGATCATCCCATGCGCAATACGGCGGCCGAAACGCGTACCTGCCGCGTAGGCGTCGTCGAGATGGACGGGATTGCTATCGCCGGTCAGGCTCGCAAAGGCGCGGATCATTTCGTCTGTAATGGCGGTCGTACGGGAAGCTTTATCGCCGGGTTGAAGAGATGGCATGGTATTCTCCTGTGAAGGTCTTTAATTGGAATTCATTGATTACTTGCATCGAGTCTCAAAATA
Organism: Anaerolineales bacterium; assembly: GCA_035716785.1. GTDB lineage: Bacteria > Chloroflexota > Anaerolineae > Anaerolineales > Villigracilaceae > Defluviilinea. Next base: position 7,190 of record DASTJG010000299.1, on the reverse strand, counting down.
TATTCTTCGACATTTTTGCCAAGTGCCTCTGAAAAATAGCTGCCTTCTCCTGAAACTGCAAAACCACACTTTTCCAGTACCCGCCTGGAGCCAACGTTGTGTTTGGCAACATGGGCATACAGAGGACGTGTTTTTACATGTTTCAGGAATTGCTCAAGAACCTGAGTGGCAATTCCTTTGCCCCAATATTCCTTTCCCAGCCAGTAGCTGACCTCACGTTCGCCCAATTGTTCAAAGCAAACAATATTCCCGGCAACGTTCCCATCGAAGAGAATGGTCTTGATCAGGACAGAGTCATCTGCCATGATCCTGTTCCAGTGAGCCATGAAGGCATCCTGGGTACGGGATGGAAAGTCTGCCATCTGAGTCGCTTCAGGGTCCAGTTGTTGCTCGAAGAATATGGGCAGGTCAGTTTCGAGCACGTCGCGAAGTTGAACACTACCTGTCATGGCGTTTTCTTCTCAAAAGAATTATATCAGCCGGGGGAAAGCCACCTATAAGGGAAACAGGTTACAGCTGGGCGAGAGTCGCCCATCGAGCGGCGGAGACGCGGCTGAGCAGGAACAGCCCAAGGGTGCTGGTCAGACCGATCAGCAGACCTCCGATCCAAATGGCGGGCGGGTTTTCTTCCACCCGTCTGAGCTTCTTCCTTTTTTGCCTGTGATGCTTTACTAGTTCTTTACGGGATACCCCACGAGGTAGGCAAATGTAAATATTGGTGTTCCAGTTGGTGCTTGTCCGATTTCCCATATGTAATCAGCCGAGAGAAAAGAACTGGTCAGCTCCTCCAGCTCCTGGGGTGAATACACTCTCAGAAGGGATATCACCCCGTCCCAACTAGTCGTCAGGGGAACAAGTGGAATTACATATGTCCAGAAAAAGCGTGATAGAGTTCTGGGTTTTATAAAGGGTGTCATGAAGAAATAGCTTGCCAGTGTGATGAGTGGTGCTAACAGTAACAGAATTGTTCCAAAAGGTGGTTTGAGGCTGGCTTCGAATATCCCAATCGCGACCCTTTTTTCTACTGCATCCCGTAAAATGGCTTTTGCCTGTTCGGGCGTGAAGTGATGGAAGCCCTCGAACATCGTTCGCATGCCTTTTAGATGTGGTGGTACATTCATCGCATCTACAGATTCTCTAAGATACGTTATTCCCTGTCGAGGTGCCCATTTCTGGATCGATTCAGGATCAGGATATTTATCAGTGAGACTGATATTTGCAAATACTCCCTCCTGTTCGAATTCCTCTTTCAGTCGAATCCAGGGGCCTGTGCCTCCTGAACACAGGTCGATAATTTGATTAGTCCTGGCATGTTGCATGGCTTTTTTGAATAACGGGATCAGGTATTTGTGCCCGGAACCGAGTGTAGCCACAAATTGCAGGTAATCCGTCTGGATACGCCGAAAAGCTTGTGGGTACCAGGGCAGGTCCATAAACTCGAATAGATGGATGTGTTTCATGAATGACTCCTGAATAAGGCAGGCGCATTCGCGATGGCTAAAAAGGCACCATTCAGCATGAGGATACCTTTAGGTCCTTTCATCGCCCGGAGTTTTTCAAATGAAATGGCTTTGAATTTTGCCAATCCTTCTGGTGACATGCCTTCCACCCAACTATGTCTGATCATCAGGAAATCCGGCAGCGGGTGAAATAACCTAACCGATCAGAAGACTGACCAACTTTTTGTACAGGAAATCTCCCACTTTGTGCATAATCAGTATGAGAGGAATGATCAGAACTACGGCAAATAAGAAATAGACTAGCAGCCCCGGCATATTGATGATACCCTCGTTGATCAATCTTCCATATAAAGCCAGTCCATATGGAATAACGATCAGAGTGGAAGTGATAACGGCAGGGACAAACCTTCGCAAAGCAATGGCCTGACCTATGTGCATGAAGCCGTGCAGGAAAAATGCTCCGCTAGCCATCAGGAAGAAACCATAGGACTCATATTCCACGGCCAGAAATGAGGAAAGGACAGTCAGGCTGAAGATCAACAAGACAGGGAATGAAAACTGAGCTGTTGATTTGCCCACGATCGTATCTACCTGTTTCACCAGAAAGGCGGGAACCCGGTTTTTGATCTCACGACTATTTTTGCTTAGCCAGAGTTCCCAGAACAGGATTTCCTCAAAATCGTGGAACATAAATGCAACCGGGAATAACCAGATCAAGGTGTGTGTGTCAATGGACATGGATCTTTCCCTTCGAGGAAAACCTAAATTAACCTGAGAATCATCGGGCTGGAGTAGGGAACGAGCCAGATCAGCCAAACCGCCACACTGAGTTTGTGGAAGCTGACAATGAGTCTCTCGTCTTTTCTGAGCAGTACAGCTGTAGCCCATGCGGCATGAATGAACATCAGCATGATGGCTAGTAGACCGGTTAAGCCATGAATATCATAGGTTAGCCCGCCGGCCATTTCGAACATCAGCCCTGTCCCCCAGGTGTCACAAATAATGCCAAACCAGAAGAAGATCAAGTGCCAGGTTTTAAGTCTGCCTGCGAATCGCTCACTCCATACCCCGATCGAATAGAACACCAAAGCGAGATTGATAATAACCATGGGAACAGTGATTGTCATAGATGCCTTTCTGATTGCAATGTCATTGTTGAGTTGAGAGATTGTTAAATGCCTTTACATTCTGCCTTGGCGATCACGGCAAACTCATCTTCATCTGCGTTGAATACATCACCAGCGACATTCGCTAGATACTGCTCGATTTTCAAGCCACTCTGAGCGAATTCTTCTGCTATGCTTTCCTTCGTGTAGTACTGTAACCAATTAAAGATTTGCCGCGTCCGATTTTTTTTGATGATCGTATATTTGACCAGAGTGACGTTTACATCATCGTACTTGAACGTATTTACAAAGCAATAATACTTTCCTGAGGACCAAAACCCATCTGAAAGACTAACCGAGAGTGTAACACTTTCCACTTTTTGATCGAATGCGTTCAGTAAATACGCGTCCAGTAGGATCGAACCATTTGGTTTGAGTAAAAATCTGAATTTTTCCAGTAACGATTTCCTTTGTTCAGGGCTTAAAGCGCAAAAATCACAGAATATCATGGTAATTAAATCGTATTTGTCATCCGAATTGAACTCCAGGTAATTCTGATGAACATAATTGATGTTCAACCTTTCATCTTTCGCCCTTTTCCTGGCATATTCTATGGAATTTTTTGAAAAATCGATTCCGGTGATAGCGGCATTCGTTTTCGCGAGCCGCTCCGTGTATAGCCCTGGTCCGCATCCGAAATCGGCCACTGACTTACCTTCACGAATATCGAAGCGAGAGATGATCCAATCAACTGACCTGTCAATAAAAGAAAACTTTCTGCTCGAAACATCGATTTCACCGTTCAGATGAAACGACAGCATTTGCTTTGATATATATTCGTCCGTCCATAAGTCGCTCGCCGTATAGAACTCAAAAGGTTTCGGACGAGAATTGATTTCTTCGAGTTGATTAAACACTCTTCATACTCCTGGGTGATATGTTCAATGAGTTGTGCTGTATCCTTGGTCGAGCGCGTGTAAGCGGACATACTGTGAGTAATGCATCCTGTTCATCGGTGATTATTTTAGTATTCCTGCAGCAGCTCATCAAGCGCTTTGACCGCCTCTGGGAAAAAGTGTTTGCCGGACTGCTCTTGAATATATTTCAAAGCCTCTTCCTTGTTCCAGGCTTTGCGGTAAGGCCGGTCCGATGTCAGGGCATCGAAGACATCTACTACGGCAAAGAGCCGCGCTGCCAGCGGTATTTCCTCTCCTTTGAGTTTGCGGGGATAGCCGGTTCCATCCCATCTTTCGTGGTGGCAATATGGAATGTCCATGGCGGGAGCAAGGTAGTCGATCTGCGAAAGAATTTGATACGCTTTTTCAGGATGAGTTTGCATGATTGCCAGTTCACTATCGGTTAAACCCTCCGTCTTTTGCAAAATGGCATCAGGGATTGCCATCTTGCCGATATCGTGCAGAAGCGCGCCTCTGCGAATGTGTCCCAACTCGGATTCGGGGATGCCCATTCTGGCTGCCAGGGCAACGGTTAGTCTTGCAACACGCTGGGTATGCTGGTCTGTTACATGGTCCCGCATGTCAAGCACATGGGACCATCCTTCAAGGGTTGCATCATACGCCTGTGTGAGGTCTGCGATCGCCTCCTGGGCTTTTTGGTACAGTTGCGCGTTCGCGATGGCAAGGGATACCTGGAAAGACAGGATATTGTTCAGATCGATCTCATTATTGGTAAACTGGCGGGGTGCGTCCGTTGTTCCAACAATGAACACGCCAATGACACTTTCCTTCAACAATAAGGGAAAATAAAGGATCGACACGAGTTCCCGTGCGTCAACAATGAACTTTTCTGCCGGGGAAAGGGATGCAGCCCGCGCATCCGGCAGATAAACCGGAGCTTTTGTCAGAACTGCCTCTTTAATATGTGGGTGATCATCCAGATGCGCGCAGCGAAGCTCATCCGGGAATTGAGGCGGGATGGGTGGGACGGTGGCACCCAGACAGAGAGTTTCATCCTCAAGAGTATAAATCGCCCCGGTCCCTAAACCGAGCAGATCGACAGCGCTCTCGATTGCGATCTGCAGGACCTGCGTCAGATCCATGGTGGAAGCCAGAGCACTGCTGACTTTTAATAAGGTCGATAACTCTTTCGCCGGTACTCGTGTTGTTAATTTCTCATATGCCTCAAATTCGGTTGGGTCCATTTTTCCTCACTTGTGGCTTGAACTATGACTAAGTATGGGTAAGTGTGGATCTCCCGCTGCAACCGGTGAACTGGCAACGAATAGAAACGTTTACTAACACTAGTTTATAAATTTCCCAACCTCGCGTCATGTGTCATTTGTCATGAACGCGTCTCGGGCGGGGATTGCGCGAAAATGCCACTGGCGGGTTCGTAGACAAAATCAAACCAAGCGGAGCTACCTCTGCTTGGTTTGCAGACTTTTAAAATTAAGATTACTGTAGCAAAGGAAAGAGCCACCGACGAGAGTCGAACTCGTGACCTGACGATTACGAATCGTCTGCTCTGGCCAACTGAGCTACGGTGGCAAGTAGAGCGAGATACGCAAAGCGTCTCACTTTACAGCGGCGGGGATTATAAAGGATTACATTTATTCCCGCAAGGAAATTTTACTCTGTGCACTCCGAAAAGTACTGGGACGCGTCGGCAAAACTAGCCGTAGGGGAGTACAGTCAAAGCATGGGTCGGGTAAACTTCAGGTCGTCTGCGCGAAGATCCAGGCAAGTTTTTAGCATCCCAAAGCGTCTAGATTATGGTGAAAACAACATGTTACGTATTGCAATGATCTCTTACCACACTTGTCCGCTCGCCACCCTGGGTGGCAAGGATACGGGCGGAATGAACGTGTACGTCCGTGAATTGACACGCCAGCTGGGGAAGATGGGCATCCACGTCGACGTATTCACGCGCTCGCAGGACGATCACGTCCCGCATGTGCTGCACGAGCTAGGCTATGGCAACCGCGTTGTCCACGTGCCTGCGGGGCCCGAGCATCCTGTCCCAAAAGAGGAACTGGCGAGCTACATCCCGCAGTTTGTGCAGGGTGTCAAATATTTTGCCTGTGAAAAGGGCATCCAATATGACGTGATCCACAGCCATTACTGGATGTCCGGGATCGCGGCTGAGGCGCTTTCCGATGCCTGGGGTGGGACGCCGATCGTGCATATGTTCCACACCCTGGGCGAGATGAAGAACCGCATCGCTCGCTCGGACGCGGAACGTGAGGGCGAGTACCGCGTCAACGGGGAGAAGCAGGTCCTCCGTCGCGCGGATCGGGTGGTCGTCGCAACAATAGCCGAACTGACCCAGTTGCGTTTTCTTTATAAAGCTGACTCTAACAAGATGGTTGTCATTCCCCCGGGTGTGGATGTCGGTCACTTTTATCCCATCCCTCCGGATGAAGCGAAAATGTATGTGGGGTTGCAGCCCGACGACCGTATGGTGTTGTACGTGGGCCGCATCGAACCGCTCAAAGGTGTGGATACGTTGATCGAAGCCATGCACTGCTTGCGCTGGAAAGAGGTGGAGCCTGTCCATCTGGCAATCATCGGCGGCGAGCCCTCTGCCGGCCCGCGCGAGATGAGCGCAGAGATGGCGCGCCTGCAAAAGCTGTGTGATGATCTCTGTGTAGGACAAACAGTCGTCTTTCTTGGCAAACGCGACCAGGATAAGCTGCCGTATTACTATTCCGCGGCAGAGTTGGTCGTGATGCCCTCGCATTACGAGTCGTTTGGCATGGTTGCTCTGGAAGCGATGGCTTGCGGCACACCCGTCATCGCCTCGGAAGTGGGCGGACTGGCCTATCTGGTCCGGGATGGGGAAACGGGCTTTACGATCCCCGATCAGGAGCCGGACACGCTTTGCGAAAAAATTTCCTGGCTCTTGAACAACTATGAACTGCACGCGACCATGAGCCAGCGCGCTGTGGAATACGCCCAGGATTATGCCTGGGAGAAGATTGCTGGTCAGATCGTGGATGTGTATCAGGAGCTGGCGAAGACGAGAAACAGCGTTTGAGGCTGTTTATGGACAGCGATGAGACCTGTAAGGTGAGGCAACGATCGTAGTCTCAGGTGACTCATCAAACGAATAATCGAATCTCGGATCCGAGGCTAGCATCGTAAATCTGACCTCATCCTTCCGAAATTCGAGCACTCCTGCCTGTTTGGGACCGACTTCATAATATGATCCATCATCCGACTTGTGAAGCAATGTGATCGTTACCCACAAATATCTTCCATCGCTGCTCCAAACGGACGGTTCAATGGCGAGATCGTCGCTTTTTCCGTTCGGGATTCCAAGAGGGTCATTCTCATTTTTTTTCACGTTGAAAATCTCGTGAAAATCAGGGAAAGGATTGCCGTAGGCAAAATCATAGCCTCGCAATTCATGGATGCACGTACTTGCACCATAATCATGGGAATGTTCTGCGTATACCGCTGTGTAAGCTGCATTCCATCTTAATTGGTTTTCGGGGTCCAGCCTCATCGTCGTCACAATGGAGTTGCCAACTGGCTCATAAATAAGAATGAACAATGGCCCTTCCCAGATTTTCTCCTGAACAATCAGGTGCCCTGTTGGAGTCCATTCCAGTTTGCTAATGAAACTCATTTTATGAGTGAAATGAACACTTTGAGCTTTCCCT
>DASTJG010000298.1:0-9161 GCA_035716785.1 Anaerolineales bacterium | reverse complement strand
GCGCAGTATGCTCCCTGGTTTCCTTGTCGCGCAGATCCAAAGCACGGGACAAACCATCGATGGCCGCGTCATAAGCCAGGCTCAGTTCGATATTCGATTTTTGTAACTCGCTGAACATTTTGGCGCTGTCCACCGCAATTGCCGCCTGACCTGCTGCCGTGATCAGGAAATTCCGCAAATCTGAATCCGACGTGAAAGGAGACCGGTGAAACATCTCGAGCACGCCCAACACACGTCCTTTGGCTGTTAATGGCACTCCCCAATATGTGACAAAGTGCTCCTGTTGAAACAGGGACGATCGCGCAAACTCGGTTTGATCCATCCGGATATCAAGGATGTGGATCAGGCTGCGTTCAAGAGCTACTCGCCCCGCATATTCCTCCCCCAATTTCAAACGAACCGACTGTAAGGCATTTGTATGAAAACCTTTACTGGCGGCAAACTCAAGCAAATTTGTTTTTGGGTTTAGCAAAAGCACTGTCGCCGCATCCGCGTGCATCAGCGCCATGATCCGATCCAGCAGCATGGAGAGAAGCAGGCTCAAATCCAGTCCTGAAGCGATCGCGAGGTCAATGGATCGCAGGATGGACAACTGCTGCATCTGCCGATTCATTTTGATTTCAGTCTCCCTCCATTTCGTAATATCGCGGGCAATTAAGATGATTTGTGAATCCGGGGCCGGGATCATGCGGGCGTCAAACCAGTACTCGCGATCTAATACGGGCAATATATATTCCAATTCGACAACATTCCCTGTCCGCGCAACCGTCTGCAAGGCTTGTTCCAGCTTTTCCGCCACGTCGGGAGGGAAAACATCTCTTATGTTTCTGTTAGGGAGAGCATCAAAAAAGGTATCCGGGAGTGATCTGTCACTTGCCCCGTAATCCAGAATGACCCCATCGGGGGTCAGAAGAAAACTGGTATCTACATACATTTGAAGGATCGCTTCAAGTGCCTGCTCAGTACTCAACAAATTCACCAATGGTTTCTCCATGATCTCCCTGAAACAGACGGACGCGGGGCACGGTGATTCCCTTTATCACCGCGCCCCCAATTCCGCCGCGTCACCCAGTGTGACATCAGTGCGATGCAATCAATAAAAAAATATGCCTGATGCTTTATTGTAATCTTCAACTGTTTTTCAATGCCTGATTAACCTTCTGGGCAAAGTCAGTCAGATTTTCTGCACGGATCGTCTTAATAATCTTTTTTTCCTGGTCCGTTAAAGGAAACGTTTGTCCCAGATAGCCTTTTGCCAGTGCTTCTTCCGGTTCCCGTAACAGGGTTGTGCGAAACTGGTCACTGACGATTGCCGCTGCAAACAGCCGGTGCAAACCGGTGCGGGGCATGGTGGGTTTACGAAAGCCTTGAGAAGGGGAAGGATAGATATCCAAAGTTATCATTTTCGCGGAAATCTCCTTTTCATAGAGAAATTAGTGCCCGCCGCCAGTACCATCAGAGGGTGAATCATAGTCGATGTTATTCAGAAGCCGGTCAAAATTGTTGTTCATGGGGCAAATACCTCTTTCTTGCTTGATTGATTTGCCCTATAGTATTTGCCCCCAGGCTGCAAAACAGGCTGCAAAATTCATCCCCCTACGAAAGTGAATCAGAAAGTTAATTCACGATAAATATTCTCCGTTTCCTGGGATGGCGATATTCTCAGACCTTCCTCGAGAGCCGTTTTACAGGCCTGATACCGGCGCGCCACTGAAGCGCGGTCACCAAGGGCGGCATAGGCGCGCATTTCCAACTGATAAATGACCTCCCGATATGGCTCACGTGCCAGTGCAAGCTGGCAAATCGAAAGACAGCGGTCGAGCTGGTTGGTATCCAAATAGAGATGGGCCAGTTCCTCAAGAGACGAAACATATACCTGTTCCAATCTTTGACGCTCATCCAAAACCCAAAGCGCATCGACCTCGCTTAAATATGGACCACGGACCAGATCTACCGCTTTTTGAAGCCATTCCATGCGATCTCGATTGTCCTTTGCTTTGTGAGAGCGCTGCAAATAGGACTCAAAAGCTTCTACATCGTATTCATAATCGAGAGCGCGGTTGAAACGATAATATTCCTCATCGAATACAATGACATTTCGTCCGGCTGCACGCCGCAGACGGTAGATCTCATCCTTGAAACGCTTCTTCAATGATTGAGGATCGGTAAGCTCGGGCCAGAGAACCTCAGCAATCTGTTCCTTTGTCAGGGCATCCTCATTTAGAAGGAAATAGAAGAACAGATCTCTAACCGATTTCGTCTTCCAGTCAGACATTGCAATCGTCCGTTCATTCGCGGTCACTTCTGCACGTCCGAATGCGCGGATTGTCAGGCCGGCAGCCGGCATCTGGATGAACTGTACATGGCGGCGCAAAGTCCTTCGAACCAGCACAAGCTTTTGACTTAACTTTTTTGCCTTATCCAGCAAACCGGACAAACTGCGGCCAATCTGGTTGTCGTTCTGCAAGGGTTTCAGCGAGTGAAGCCCCTGATGCAAAGTGATCAACAACGTATGAGTTGGCTTATTCCTCATTGCCATCAGTTCTCGGAACTGAGATCTCATATTCTCTATCTGCCCCGCCTGGTCATACGCAATCATCAGCCAAACCATACTCCATTGGCTTTCTGGTTCTCTCCCATCTTGAATAAAGCAATCTTTTCCTTCTTGCAGAAGGGGAATTGCCTTTTTAATTTCGTGTTTTAGGAGATGATTCCGGCCTTCCAGCAATGCCCATAGTCCCCGTTCATACGCAGAGGGATTGGTTTTTAATTGCTTTCGAAACGATCTTAAAATTCGAGAGGCAGTCTCCAGGTCACCTTGCAAGAACGCCAGGTTCACCTGCATCAATACCAGATAATTGGATAGAAAGAAGCCGGGTAATTGATTTGCAATGGTTTCAGCCTGTTCATATACCTGTGCAGCAGCCTCGAATTCTTCGATCTCCGAATAGAGATCGCCAAGCCCGGTCAGAATCAACGACTCGGCACGTTCGTTATGACTCGTGCGGGCGCATTCCAGCCCATTTTCATAGGTTTCCAACGCAAGTTCATATTCACCGAGCTGATGATAGAGCACGGCCAGATTGTTCAATACATCGGCCTGGGTATATAGATTCTTCTCTGCCTGCCAGATCTTTACCGCCTCTTGATAGCGCGTTTTGGCAGACTCCACTTCGCCAACCGCGGCATGGACCATGGCTGTTTCCGCCAATAATCTTGGAATACTGCCTGCCTCTTTCAGTTCCATGTAAAGAGACAAGGCATGCTCAAGCTCCTGAACCGCACGGCGAGACTGTCCTAAACGATACAGATTCAGACCTTTCATCCGCAGCGCCTCGGCATAATGCGTCCGGAGTTCGTCATCAGACTCTGATAACTGCAGGGCTTCTTCGGCGTCCTTCAGAGACGCCTCGTATTTTCCCAGGAGACGGAGAGTATATGCCCTCCGTGTCAGGGCAAGGATTAGCCCAAGGGTATTCTCCTTCTTACGATACATGGATATCGCCATATCAAGTAATTGCTGGGCATCCTGTGTATTGCCTTTCATCGCTGCTATCATACCCCGCAGCGAGAGCAAACCCGGACGGAGCTGGATGTAGGCAGGGGGCAGACAGTTGATCCAGCCTTCCAGTGTGACCAGTGCATTCTGCAGCATGGCCGTGCCGGAACGTTCGATCACACCTGCCAAAGCCTCAGAGTCATTTAGCTGTTTGCAGGTAAAGTAAGCTTTTTCCCACTCGCCGGCCCTTTCATAGGCCGTGACCATCCTCTTCAGGATGGGATTCACCTCCTGCGGACGTTCCTCCTTGAGGCGCGTTTGCAGGAACTCTCGAAAGAGATGATGATAGCGAAGCCAGCGTCCATCGTCTCCAAGGGGCAGGATGAAAAGATTCTTCTCGAGGACCAACCCCATGAGGGCCAGCCAGTTTTGAGGTTCGCTGTAGAGAGGTCCGAGAACAATCTCACAGAACTCTGCGTTGAATTCATCCGGAAGGGATGTTCGGATAAGAAATTCTCGGACATGCTCAGGCTGCTGATCGAGTACCTGATGTCCCAAATATGCAAAGGTACCCATGCCTGAGATACGACTTGTTCCCGGCAGGCTCGATAACACCATACCTGTGATCCAGCCGCCCGTCTGTTCGACCATCTCCCGGGCAGCCTCATCCGAAAGATGCTGGTGATAATTTTGGGCATAGAGTGCCTGGATCTCACGCGGGATAAATGCCAATTCGGCGTGACTGATACCGGCCACCTGCTCACGTGCGACCATCAAAGTCACATCATGGAGAGCTGGCAGAGTACGAGAAGAAAGAAGAACATGACAGTTGTCATCCACCAATTGAAGAAAACGATTCAACAGATCAGAAATGACCGGCACATCATCCAAAAGATGATAATCGTCGACGATCAACAAAAAGTCGTTTTCGACGTGATCGTAGAGTTCATTGGTCAACATGACCAGGATGTCTTCCGCATCCTCATCAATGGATTTCAAGCGGTTGAGCTGATGGCGTGAATTCTCGCCAACATCGGGGAATTGTTCTACCAGCGCAGCGATCAGGTAGGCCAGAAAGCGCTGGGGTTCACGATCGAGCAGGTCCAGCGAGAGCCAGCAGATGGGCATATCGATGTTATGCACCAGATCGATCAGCAGAGACGTTTTCCCGAACCCAGCCGGTGCGGATAGGAGCAGAAGTTTGTTGTCCAGCAACGCCTTCAGGCTCTCCAGCAAACGAGGACGGGAAAGTAATTCGGGCCGGCGATGCGGTACGATAATCTTGGTCTTGCTAATTGGGATCGACTTACCTGGCATGCTAATCAGATGATAATGCTCTTATTCTACTTACTTACCGAGATAATTCATCTGACGTTCGTCATGTTTTGAAAGGAGTGTAGAGCTAATTTTAATCCCTCGGCTAGATTATTCTCTACTTAGCCCCTCCAGTATTCGAGTATAGATTCCGGGTGCAGAAGCGATCACGGACTGAGGCGGAGAAATATAATCTGCCTCCCCTTTCACATTGGTCACGCGCCCGCCTGCTTCTTCACAGATCAATCCACCTGCCGCCACATCCCAGGGATTCAGCGACATCTCCCAGTATCCATCGAAACGACCGGCCGCCACATAACAAAGATCGATCGCTGCCGAGCCAAGCCGACGGACACCCTGGGTAAGTTTTCCAAATTTCACGAAGTTGGCAAAGTTATCCTGCGGGGTGTTCCAGGCGCTGTACGGAAAACCTGTCACAAGCAGGCTTCTCTGCAATTCGGTCGCAGAGGACACATGCAGGGGATGTCCGTTGAGGGTCGCGCCTTTGCCGCGTTCGGCGAGGAACATTTCGTCACGCAGCGGATCGTAAACGGCACCCAGCTTCAGGCAGGTGTCGTCACCGCGCACCGACGTGCCATTGCGCGAGGCATAGGCGATCGAAACACAAAAGATGGGAATATGATGAGCATAATTGACCGTCCCATCCAACGGGTCGATGTACCAGACATGCTCATTGCTCCCCTGGATCGTGCCGGTTTCTTCCGAAAAGATATGATGACCCGGGAAGTCCTTCTGCACCTTCCCAAGCAGAAACGCTTCTGATTGATGATCCACTTCCGTTACAAGATCGATCACGCCCTTGTAGCCCACCTGATGTTCCTTATTGTAACCCGCGCGCAAAATCTCACCGGCCTGGCGCGCAAGCTGTTCCACATATGACAGTGTCAATTCCATAAAATCATCCTTTGCAGGGATGGGCTCGCTTTGTGTGCTCACCTGCCCCGGGGTCGCGAACTGCCCAGCTCTACAGCCCCTCGCCAAGATGTTTATTCTTTTCGAGGTTCTTCTTTTTTGGGTTCTTCGTTTTTGAGGTCTTCAATGGTTTTATAAATACCGAGCAATTCCGCTTGGATCTCGTCACGGTCGCGGATGGACTGCTGAAGTAAAGCCTCGAAGGCAGGCCGCTGGTCCGCAGGCAAGGTGGTGAGCAAGCGTTCGGCGCGCGCGATCTGCGTGTTCTTATGGCGCAGTTTATTTTCGAGACGCGTACGGTACCCCATGTAGAATCTTTCCATGTCGAGAGGCTGCGGCGCCGTATTCGGCTGCTGTGTTACCAACTCAGCAACGGTCAGCAAAAAGTCTTCCGTATCGATCGGCTTTTCCATGAAGCGCGCCGCCCCCAGGCTCAACGCAAATTCCTTATCTTCAGGCGTCACATAGGTCGCGGAAAGAAACACTACAGGTATGGGACGCGTATCCGGGTTCAGCCGCAGCTTTTGCACGAATGCATACCCATCCATCTTCGGCATCAAAATGTCGGTAATGATAAGCACAGGCCTTTGGCGTGCAATGGTCTCGAGCGCCTCTTCACCATTGTGCGCCGTCAGAACTGCATACCCCTTGAAGCGCAGCGTGACTTCAAGTAATTCAAGAACATTGGGGACATCTTCAACAATCAGGATGGGGCCATAGAGAGTATTCATATCGACATTGTAGCCGCGTTCGGGATGATGAACAAGAGCCCATCTTCCTTTGCTACGAGATTAATACTGTTAAACTCGCGTAGATGTTACCCACTCCAAATGCGCGACCCCAGCGCCGAGCGGATAAATTCCACAGCCAGCCTGGCGGTTTCATTTTGCACATCGAGAATGGGATTCACTTCCACAACGTCCATGCCCATCAGTTTGCCTGTTTCCGCAACGACTTCACAAACGAGATGCGCTTCGCGATACGTCAGTCCACCCGGGACGGGTGTCCCCACACCAGGTGCGTGACGCGGGTCGAGCGCGTCCATGTCGAAAGATAGATAGATCCCATCCACGTCCCGGCTGACATGATCAATGGCTTTTTCGAGCGCGGCGACCATACCCATGCGGTCGATCTGTTCCATGCTTTGGACCATTACGCCCGCCTCACGCAGGCTGCGCTTTTCGCCCGGGTCGAGGTCACGCGCGCCGATCACCGCGACCCGCTTCGGGTCCACGACCGGAGGCGCCTCGTCCCACAAACAGACCAGGCGCGGATCACCGAGTCCGCACAAGGCCGCGAGCGGCATTCCGTGAATATTGCCCGAGGGAGTCGTTTCCGCCGTGTTGAAGTCGGCGTGCGCATCCACCCAGATGACGCCGAGACGCTTGTGCTTGGCCGCGCCGCGGATCGACCCGACCGAAAGGCTGTGATCTCCGCCCAGCACCAGTGGGAAGCGACCACCCTGTATGGAGCTTGCCACCGCGCCCGCCACACGCCGTCCCATGGGGACGATGCAATCGATGTATTTCAAGCGGGTATCGGTGATACTGCACGTTTCCTGGATGGGCACCTCGATATTGCCTTTATCCTCGAGCGTGTACCCCAACTCTTCGAGTTTCTGGTGAAGGTGCGCGTACCGGATCGCGCTGGGACCCATGTCCACGCCGCGCCGGTCGGCACCGAGGTCGATGGGCACACCGACAATGTCAATTTGCATGAATACCTCCAAAGAATACGATTGCAGTAGATTTTACTATGTCAGGAAAAATGTTTTCCATAACCTCAGCGCATGTTCATTTTGAGGCTATATAATAGTGCCCAAAGGAGCATTGGTATTTTATGTCCACTCAATCTATTACTGTTGATTCTGGTCCACAAGGCGCTCATGTCGTCCCTGCCAAAACAAAACGTTATCATCCTGCCCTGGTCGCTCTCCACTGGTTGATCGCCATTCTGATCTTTGGAACCGGACTGCTCGCCCTGGAAAATGAACGTCGGGAACAACTTGGCGAGGAGCAAAACTCTCCGCAGCCAGTCTTACAGCAGGAGGTCCCCACCCAACCGGAATCCCTGCAGGGAGATGTTCCGCCTCAGGATGGAAGCGAGAATATCTTTTCCATGACCGGTATTCACATGATCGTCGGGATCGCGATCCTGGTTTTATTGGCAATCCGGCTTCTCATACGCCGGATCACCCGGCACCCCGACTGGGCAAGCACAGGAAACAAATTCTTTGACCGGGTCGGTACTCTCACACATCTGGGTTTGTATGTCCTGACCTTCTCCATCACCATTACTGGAATCATTCTCGCTTCTCGGAGAGGCATGCTGGCGGATGTTCTCGGGATTGGGACCCCAATACCGGGTGGCATTCGCAGAGGCGCGTTCCCCTTTGGTTACCTGCACGAATGGAGCTGGATCCTTTTGCTTTTGCTCCTTGCTCTGCACATCGGCGCGGCACTGTATCACCAGTTCATTCTCAAGGATAACCTGCTGAGTCGCATGTGGTTTGGAAAGCAGATCGAATGAAGAGTAGCACGCCACGGCGAAGCAATCTCCTCTTGGATCAGGAGATTGCTTCGCCGCTTATCAGCGGCTCGCAACGACATAACTTTACTACGCCGTCCGGTAATATCCCACATCCACCGAATATACCTGTCCCTTTTTGATTACCTGCTTGACCAGATTTGTGCCGTAGCGATACCCGAGATGACGATAATCCGGCACCGAGAGGATCAGCATATCTGCCTGTTTGCCAGCTTCGATGGAGCCGATCGTACCGGAGCGGCGAATCGCATGAGCTGAGTTGATGGTGGAAGCCGCGATCGCCTCTGCGGGAGTCAGCTTCATCATGCGGCATGCCAGAGCAATGACGAACTGCATCGACTCGTTCCAGGTAGTGCCCGGGTTGCAGTCCGTTGCCAGGGCGAGGATCCCATCCGCGTCGATGATCTTGCGGGCAGGCGTGTACTCACATTCGGCGAGTCCAAACGGCGTACAGGGCAAAGAAACCGCGACCGTGTCCGACTTTCCCAACGCGGCAATATCCGCATCCGAGGTTTTGACGAGATGATCGGCGGAGGCCGCGCCCAGCTCCACGGCAAGTGAAACACCGCCGATGTTGGCGAATTCGTCGGCGTGGATCTTGAGCGGGAATCCCAGCGACCCGGCTTTGGTCAGGATCTGGCGCGACTGCTCCAGGTTGAAGGCTTTCTCCTCGCAAAAGACATCTACAAAAGGCAGAGGCAGGCGCGGCGCGTGTGTCCCCCACCATTCCTTGAGGATCGGCAGCATGGTCTCGCAGACGAGATCGGTGTAGCCCTGCGGATTGCCTTTGTATTCCGGCGCGATGGCGTGCGCGCCCAGGAACGTAATGACCAGATCGAGCAGGCTTTCGTCGTCGAGGGCAAGCAGG
>DASTJG010000297.1:0-2569 GCA_035716785.1 Anaerolineales bacterium | reverse complement strand
AGGCGCCATCCGCTGCGAATAAGGCTTTTGCATCTGCGTCGACCAGGCGGGAAACGATCGCGCCTGCGCCATAACCGCTGAACAACGGCAGGATAATTCCGCCGATCTTTACAATCGCGAGCAAGGCAATGACGATCTCAGGCGTCATCGGCATGAAGAGACCAATTGCATCACCCTTGCCCAGTCCAAGCGAACGCAAGGCATTCGCACAGCGATTGACTTCTTTATACAATTCTTCATACGTTAGAGTTCTTGTTACGCCCTCTTCCCCTTCCCAGATGATAGCCACCTTCCCCCTATCCCCTGCCCTCTGATGTTTATCCACACAATTATGGACAACATTCATCTTCCCATCGACACACCACTTTGGGAATTGAATTCCCTCTGACAGATCCACCACGCTTGAATACGGCTCGTAAAACTGGATATCCAGGTATTTCAAAATTGCATCCGTGAACCAGGCTACGTCTGAGGTGGAACGTGACATCAACTCAACGAAGTCTTGAATCCCCTGTTTCCGCATGAACGCGGTTAAGTGGGCGCGCTCGATGTAATCTGATGTTGGACGCCAAACAATATCACCACCAAACGTAAATTGTTCGGGCATAATACTCTCCTCAAGTTGGCTGGCCCGAATTATAAGCCCATAAAAGCACGAATGAGACCACATTCGTGCTTTTATGGAAATTCTTTTCCGATCTTAATGAGCGCGCACTGCATCCTTGGCATGACCTGCCGCGTCTTCCATAGCTTCGAACATTTCCTTTGCTTCTTCAAGGGACAACCGTGCCTCCAGGATCGGAAGATAGACTTCCTCCTCTTTCGCAAAGTGGACTTTCACCAGGGCATAGACCCCGTAAAGCACACGCTGCAGCGCCTTGAATTTTCGCGGTGAGATGTCCAGCTGCAGTTCGGCGAGCTCTTCAACATAACGCCCTACTTCCACGTGGTCGCGGGACATCGTCTTTGTGGCATTGGGGCTGCCGAGCACCTTCTGGACGACTGGATAGAGTGCCGCATCCTCCGCCTGGGCATGAGGGATCAGGTGATATGCCAGGAATTCATACACATCCTTTACGCCGTCGCGGATCTGCTCCAGTGACGCTTCGGGAATGCTGTTCGCCACTTCCAGGATCTGTTCGATATGAGGAATTAATTCCTTATGTTCATCACGCAGGGGTTGGGTCAGGGATTTCATGTTCGTACTCCTTTTTGGTTATACCCCTACTTTACTCTTCTCCCCGCGAAAAGTACATGATGCAGGTCAATTAACTGCAGCCTCTTTTGTGATCGCTTCCAATTCATCCAGATCGCTGATCGAAACCCATCTCCTGCCGGTGGAGATCAAGCCTTCCGCGGAAAAGCGGCTCATCACGCGGCTGACCGTTTCGACTGTTGTTGCGGTCATGGCCGCCAGATCCTGCCGTGAGAAGGGCAGTTGGATCAGCACACCTTTTTGCTTCTGCTCCCCCAGCTTATTTGCCAATCGAACCAAAGCCGCGGCAATGCGTTGATCGACTGTGTACACACTTAACTGCTTGACAACTTCCTGCGATTGCTCCAGGCGCTCGCTAACTGACTTCAACACCTTCATGGTCACATCCGGGTGACGGTTGAGGATCTTCTCAAAATTCTGCGCGGAGATTTGCAGGATGCAACAATCTGTTTGGGCAATGGCCGTCTCGATGTACTCCCGGCCGCTGATCGCCGTGAGATTCCCGAAATATTCGCCCCCATGCAAGATATCCAAAAGGACCTCGCGCCCCGAGGCGGTATGCCGCATCAATTTCACTTTCCCCATGGCAATCAGATACAAATATTCACCGGGATCGCCTTCAAAATAAATCGTCTTTTCGGCCGCGACATCACAGTCTTCGAACAGACGATTTATCTCGCTGATGGCTTCCAGAGGTAAATGGCGGAAGAATGACAGGCGGCCGATGATTTTGAGGCGGTAATCCAGTGAACAGACCGCGGGGTCCATCCATTCCAATCGAACAGGAGATTTCGCTCTGGGCATGTTTGGATATTATCACAAAAGCCCCTCTTGCCTTTGAGGAGCCTTTCGAATAGACTTGACTCTCCTCTTGCTGGAGAGTGTATAAGAGTGCAAACACATTGCGATCAAAACCAACTGTTTTCCAACCCAGTCCACCACTTTATACGAAAGGAATCGTATGACTGATCTGACTTATCCACAGGACCGCTACGCTTGCTTTGCTCAGTACGGCAAGATCACGAACCCCGGCTCACAGGCTGACCTGTACACAGACCTGCCAGCCGATATTCCTGCCCTCGTGCAGGTGATTCAGGGTTTGATGGTCCATGTCTTCTGGGCAGAGCGTTACGGCTTGATTCTGTCCGAGGAGCGCAAAGGGGAAGTGCAGCTACGCACGATGGACCGCCGTCTGGCACGTACGCTTGAGTTGGATTCAAGTCCGCTCACCACACCCAGAACAAATGAAAAGAAGATCGTCGGCAACTGCCGCGATTTCTCCACGACGCTGGCGTCCATGCTGCAATCGAAGGGCATCCCCGCACGCCCGCGCTGTGGGTTTGGAGCCTACTT
>DASTJG010000296.1:0-2403 GCA_035716785.1 Anaerolineales bacterium | reverse complement strand
ATCGGCTCTTCTTACTTACCCTCCGACATCCTGGCCGCGTTTTTGTTCGCTCAGTTCGAACAGCATGAGAAGATCCAGTTGCACCGCAAGCATGTTTGGGAGTTGTACTATGCCGGGCTTAAGGATTGGGCGAATTCGCATGGCGTGCAATTACCCTGTATTCCTGATGACTGTGAGCAGTCCTATCACATGTTCTATGTTTTGTTGCCCAGCCTCGAACTGCGTCAGAAATTGATCGCTTACCTGCGTGAGCGCGGAGTGTACAGCGTATTCCATTACCTGCCGTTGCATCTTTCGGATATGGGGCGGAGTTTTGGTGGGAAAATCGGGGATTGCCCTGTAACCGAGCGCGTCAGCGACCAGCTTGTACGGTTACCTTTCCACAATACGCTCACCAGCAGCGAGCAGGAACTGGTGATCGATTTGTTGCAGGGATTTTCTTTCTGAACTAATGTCATTCTGAGTGAGCGATAGCGAACGAAGAATCCCTGAGAAATTGAGCCAAACGGCTCAATTTCTCGGGAGACCCTTCGTGGAGTTTATCCTGAGCAAAGCCGAAGGGCTCAGGGTGACATGTTCTTTTTGACCCAAAGCATGCTGGAATGGGCGTGGTAGAATTCTTCCAATGTCTCCAGAACACCAGATCACAATTGACCTTGTTATTCCTGTTTTCAACGAGTCGGGGGTCGTCGAACAGACACATGCCAGCCTTTGTAAAGTCATTGACGGTTCCTCTCATAAATTCAGCATCTATTACGTGGATGACGGCTCACAGGATGACACGGTCAAGTGTCTCGCCGGGCTGGCAGAGAAGGATGAACGGATCGTCGTACTGGAACTGGCTCGCAACTTTGGGCACCAGGCCGCGCTGACGGCGGGGTTGGATGCTTCGACCGGGGATTTTGTGATCTCGATGGATGCGGATGGGCAGCACCCGCCCGAGATGATCCCGCAGATGATCGAGCTTTTTCAACAAGGCTATGACATTGTCCAGGCGCAGCGCATCGAGGAAGGCGGTTTTTCCTTCAAGAAAGCGACCTCGGCAGCCTTTTACACGCTGATCAACCGGATCAGCGGGACGCACATCCTGCAGGGAGCAGCCGATTTCCGCGGGCTGAGTCGTCAGGCGGTGGATGCGTTGAAGTCCATGCCGGAGTATCATCGCTTTTTGCGCGGCATGATCTCCTGGATGGGGTACCGCAGTGTGATCCTGCCATATCACGAGCCAGGCCGTGTGGCAGGCAAATCGAAGTATTCCTTCGGTAAAATGGTCCGGCTGGCGCTGGATGCCATCTTTTCGTTCTCCCTGATGCCGCTGTACCTCGGCATGACGATGGGGGGAATTTTGCTCTGTCTGGCCGCAGGACAAATCATCTATGTGCTGTCATTTTGGCTGACGGGTCGTTCCTCTGAACTGGAGCCCGGTTGGAGTTCTCTGATGGGGGTGACGCTGGTGATCGGCGGTATGGTCATGATCCTGCTCGGGTTTATCGGTGTGTACATTGGCTATATCTTTCAGGAAGTCAAACACAGACCTGTCTATTTGCTCAAGAGGGAGCAGAAATGAGTTCGCCTGAAAAACCTGTTTACACCTTTGTGTTCCTGCGGCATGGTGAATCGGTGGGAAATGCCGAAGCGCGCTGGCAGGGACAGTCCGACTACATGCTGACCGAAAAGGGACGCGCCCAGGCACATGCTTTGGCGGAGCGCTGGAAGTCTGAGCGTGTAAAATTTGACCTGATTATCACAAGCCCGCTTGTGCGCGCCAAAGAGACGGCGGAGATCATCGCCTCTGCTGTGGGCGCAAAGGTGGAATTGGAGCCGATCCTGATGGAGCGCCACATCGGTGAGATGGAGGGCCTGACGGCGGATGAAGTCCGCAAAAAACCTCAGCCTCCCTTTGTCACTCCTTATGACCCCATTGGCGGAGAGGGGGAGGGCGATTGGGCGCTCTTTCTGCGGGCAGGTCAGGCATTACATAGCCTCCTGCGCCGGACGCCGGGCAGTTACCTGGTCGTTTCGCATGGAGGGCTACTGAATCAATTGATGAACGCGATCATTGGCATTGCCCCACACGTGGACCCTTCGGGTGTACGCTTCCGTTTTGAGAACACGGCTTTTGCGCGGGTCTTTTATTTCCCACATCAACATCGTTGGACGCTCGACGCGTTGAACGATCGTTACCACTTGAAATCCCTCAAGTCAGAATAAACATGACATTATCTGAATCAGCAAGTCATCTCAATGGCAAAATGAAGGTGCTTTCCTTTGGCGCAGGCGCGATCGGGACCTATATCGGTGGCAGCCTCGCTCTGGCAGGACACCAGCTCGTTTTCGTGGAACAGCCCAAAGTAGTGGTGGAATTGCGTCAGCGCGGCTTGCGGCTGGATCTCGCCCTCGATA
>DASTJG010000295.1:0-2679 GCA_035716785.1 Anaerolineales bacterium | reverse complement strand
TCACGCGTGGCCCCGGGCTGGCAGGGTCGCTGGTCGTCGGCATGAATATGGCAAAAGGGATCGCGCTCGGCATGGGGTTACCGCTGGTTGGAGTCAATCACCTCGAGGGACATATTTATTCGTCGTGGGTTTATAACGCAGGGGAGACTGCTCCACCGGAGCCGCAGTTCCCGTTGATGGCTTTGCTCGTCTCCGGCGGACACACGGAACTGAATCTCATGAGCGATCATCTGACGTACCGGCGTCTCGGTTCCACACTCGATGATGCAGCTGGGGAAGCCTTCGACAAGGTCGCGCGGCTGTTGGGACTTCCGTATCCGGGCGGTCCCTCCGTTCAGCGCGCAGCCGAAAATGGCAACCCGACGCGTTTCAAGTTCCCGCGGGCCAGGCTCGAAAGGGAATATGATTTTTCATTCAGCGGACTCAAAACGGCAGTCCTGTATGAGGTTAATGACTTGAAGAAAAAAGGGAAGACCCTGCCTGTGGAAGATCTGGCAGCATCGTTTCAGGCCGCGGTTGTGGACGTGTTGTTCAAGAAAACGATGCAGGCGGCGCGGGATCATCAGGCAAAGGAGATCCTGGTCGCAGGCGGGGTTTCTGCCAACCTTGCATTGCGGCAGGCATTTCAAGCGCAGGATGAATTCAAAGTTCATATCCCCGCGTTTTCGCTGTGCACCGACAACGCCGCGATGATCGCCGCGGCGGGATATTACAGGTATGCTTTAGGTCACATCTCTGAACTGGATATTGACGTCCAGCCGACGTGGCCGCTCTCGTAATCATAGAGACCTCACAGATCTTTAAGACCTGTGAGGTCCGCTACTTTAAAAACCCAAACCGCCCTAGGCTTGCCCGAGCCGTGGACGGTTTGTAAAGGAGAATGCATCTTTATTATATTCAGGGACTTTAAGGGAACCTGAACCGGACCTGAAAGCAAACTAAGAGTTTTTTACTCTGAATTATTCAGGGCAAAATGCAGCTCATTTCCCGAAATGGGACCCTCACGCAAAATTTTCAGCTCGGGGAGTGTGCAATCGACCAGCGTGGAAGGTACTCCGCCGGGAGTTTTGCCTCCATCGATGACCAGGGCAATTCTTCCAGCCAGCTGTTCGTATACTTCCTGTGCCGTGACCGGACTCTGCGCGCCCGAAATGTTCGCGGAGGTGACAGCCATCGGTCCTGTAGCACGCAGAAGTGCCCGTGCAACTTCATGGTCGGGTACGCGCACACCGACGGTGGATGTGGCAGAGACGGCCTCGGGCAGGTCAGCGCGCTTCGGGACGAGGATAGTGAGAGGTCCCGGCCAGAAGCGGGAGGCAAGCTTACGCGCGGTGTCGGGAATGTTGACTCCGATTTTTTCCAGATCATCCGGATCGCCGATCAGAATCGGAATGGCCTTTTCGGCGGGTCGATCCTTTGCCACATAAATGGTCTCGACGGCTTTCCCGTCGAATGCCAGGGCGCCGACACCATAGACCGTATCGGTCGGGAACGCGACCAATCCGCCCCTTTGTAAAATTTCATAAGCGCGCAGGATTGCCGCGGATGAAGAAGCCGGAAGAATTTCCGTTTGCATGTCACTAAAGAATAACTTCGAGCAAGCGGTCCCGCCCCGTGAGATCCTGATGCAGGTGAATGGTCGCCTCTGAGAACAGATCACAGGCCAGGTTCAGTGCCTGGATACCGCGCGTGGACTCAACCTCGAGAAGTATCATCCCATTTGGGGCAAGCCATTCGGGTCCGATATCCAGCAGGCGGCGGATGGAGTCCAGTCCATCCGGTCCGCCATCAAGTGCCAGCGTAGGTTCGTGTCCAAAAATGGGAAGGTTGTGCAGTGTTTCGGTTGGAATGTAGGGCAGATTGGCGCAGATCAAGTCGAAGTGACGTTCTGTGGATAATGGATCAATGTGCTGCGGCAGCAGGTCGCATTGCACAAAATCGATCCGACTGGCGACACGGAACTTGGTCGCATTCTGGCGTGCGACCAGCAGCGCTTGGTGAGAAATATCGGTTGCGAGCACGCGTACATCCGGGATGTTTGCTGCGATTGCAATCGCGATCGCCCCGGAGCCTGTTCCTACATCGGCAACGGTTCGTCTGCGGGGAGATTTCTGCAGCCAAGCGATTGCCTTTTCAACCAGCAACTCTGTTTCCGGACGGGGGATCAGGACATCCGGCGTCACATCAAACTCCAGGCCGAAAAATTCCCAGTGACCGAGCACATAGGGAAAGGACTCGCCAACCTCCAGTCGCGCAAGCGAGTCGTCCAATTCATTTTGTTGTTTCGTCGTGAGCCTTAGCTCAGGATGTGCGGCTACCCAGGTGCGCGACTTATTGAGGATATGAGCAACGAGAACGGATGCATCCAGGGCAGGCGTATCGCTGATCACAGCGAGCCGGTTTGCAATGTCAGAAAGGAGCGAGGTTTTCATCTTGCGCCTTGTTGCGCCGTGTACTGCTGGCGCAACAGCTTCACTCTTCTTCCACGCCGCTGGTGGCAAGCCGTTCTGCTTCATCACGCGTGGAAAGCTCTTCGATGAATTCATCAATCCCGCCGTCCATCACGGCCGGCAGATTATAAATGGAGTGCCCGATGCGATGATCAGTGACGCGGTTTTGGGGGTAGTTATACGTGCGGATCTTTTCTGAGCGCTCCCCGGTCCCAACCTGTGAGCGGCG
>DASTJG010000294.1:0-5306 GCA_035716785.1 Anaerolineales bacterium | reverse complement strand
CAAATTCCACCAGCCGCGATAACCGATCGCTTTCAGGCTATCTTCGCCCCTTTGCAGCGCCTGTTGCTCTTCCGGGGTGGGATAGGCTCCCCAGCGCCGCCGTCCCTGCAAGCGTGCAGTATCAAAGAAGAACCAGTCCTTGTACGGCGATCCAGCTCCGTTCTCGAGCACATGGTGGAACTGCCAGAAACCGCGCGAAGCATGGTTGAACACACCATCCAGAATGATGCGAATGTTTTTCTCATGTGCCTTGTCCAGCAGTTCGCGAAATGCATCGTTCCCGCCAAGCAGGGGATCCACGCGATAATAGTCGTAGGTGTGATAACGGTGATTGGAAGCGGAAGCGAAGATGGGATTGAGATAAAGCGCCGTGACTCCCAGGTCTTTCAGGTAATCCAGTTTTTCAGCAATGCCGTATAAATCGCCGCCTTTGAAGCCGTGCCCTGTTGGAGGCGAGTCCCAAGGGTCAAACGGCAGGTCCCCTGCGGGGTTGCGTGAACTCTTTGCAAAACGGTCGGGAAAAATTTGATAGAAAATTGCATCCTGTACCCAGTCGGGAGTGGCCATGGAAAAACCTCAACAAAAGATGGATGTAGGACAAGATATGCTCTTGTCCTACCGTATTGGAATTCTACATCATTTCGCCCCGGCGGGTAAAAACGATAATGAAAGTTTTATGTATTGCTCAGACCCCCTGCCGGCCGTGAACGCCTGATAATAAAACAGGCGTGACCGTTCTGTCACGCCTGTCACAGCCTGATGCTGAAAATCCTTATCGGATGGTTTCTTCGGTGGCGGCGTCGAAGATATGGAAGTTATCCATATCGAACGCGACATTCGCCTGTTGACCGACACGCAGTTGTGAACGTGGGTCGACGCGGGCGACGAAGGTGTGCTTCCCGCTGACCATGTACAGGAAGATCTCGTTGCCCATCAACTCGGTCAGGTCCACTTTGACGGCGACCTTTTCCACGTCGATATTCGGGGGAACGAAGTCCACATCATGGATATTCTCCGGGCGGATGCCAAAGATGATATCCTTGCCTGCATGGCTCTCGTAGGGTTTGGCTTTCGTGGGCGGGATCGCAACGGCGAAATCGCCAGTATCCACGACCAGTTTGCCGTTGTCCCTGCGCAGTTTGCCGGGGAAGAAGTTCATGGCGGGGGTACCGATGAAACCAGCCACGAAAAGATTCGCCGGGTGGTCATACAAATTCTGCGGCGTATCCAATTGCTGCAAAATACCCTTGTTGATGACCGCGATGCGGGTGGCCATGGTCATGGCTTCCATCTGGTCGTGGGTCACGTAAATGAAGGTGGTCTGCAGGCGCTGGTGCAGCTTGCTGATCTCGGCGCGCATTGCCACGCGCAGTTTCGCGTCCAGGTTGGAGAGCGGCTCGTCGAAGAGGAAGACCTTCGGCTCGCGCACGATCGCGCGTCCCACCGCCACACGCTGGCGCTGACCGCCGGAGAGCTGGCGGGGTTTGCGGTCGAGCAGGTCCTGAATGCCGAGGACGTCCGCGGCTTCTCCGACGCGGCGCTTGATCTCTTCCTTCGGCACCTTGCGCAGCTTCAAGCCGAACGCCATGTTGTCATACACGGAGAGGTGGGGATAGAGAGCGTAGGACTGAAAGACCATGGCAATGTCACGGTCCTTCGGGGCGATATCGTTCACCACCCGCTCACCAATCTTGATGGTTCCATCGGTGATCTCTTCCAACCCGGCGAGACAGCGCAGAGCGGTCGTCTTGCCGCAGCCGGAAGGACCGACGAGGACCAAAAATTCTTTGTCAGCAACATCGATATTCAAGTTGTTGACCGCAGTGACGTCGCCAAACTTTTTGACGACATTTTCAAATGCTACTCTTGCCATGATACTTTCCTCCGTTTCGTGGGAATATAGTGATTAAATTATACTCCTACTTCCGCGGGAGCCATAGGAGAACTGGCACCTATTTCATGGGACGAACATCCACCCCTGGTGGTGCTGGTAGACAGGTATACAAGTAGGCGAGTACACAAGCTAGTTCCGGTTTACCAGCCACACACCAAACAGGATGACAACTCCGCCGATCAGGGATGCCAGAGTGATTGCCTCACCTAAAATAAAGAATGCAATCACCACTGCAACAAGTGGTTCGATATAAAGGAAGACTCCCGTTTGTGCAGTCGGTAGTGCTTTGAGCGCGTCATACCAGGCAATATATGCCAGCCCGGAGCAAAAGATTCCCAGGAAGGCGACACCCAGCCAGCCGTTGAATGTCAGGTTGCCGATCTCAGGAAAGCCTTTTGTCGCGAGGAATAGCAATGAAGTGAACAACCAGCCAAAGAGCATTACGCAAAACATCATCAAGCTGGCTGGGTGTGATTTCAGACCGCGCCGCGAGAGGACGGAGAAAACCGCCCAGTTCACTGCACTGATCAGAATCAAGAAATCTCCTGGCGCGCCGAATTTTCCGATGGAAACCGAGCCAAAATCTCCTTTGGATACGACAACCAGAACGCCGAGGAAGGCCAGGAGGATTCCCAGGTTTTTCCTCCACCCAAGCCGTTCCTTCAAAAGGAGCCAGCCGAGCAATGCCATAAAGACCGGCGTCGTGGCAACGATCCACGCGGTGGTGCCCGCCTCGGAGGTTTGCAGCCCATTCGATTGCAGCCACTGATGGAACGTGATGCCGAGGAAGCCGAGCAGAGCAAAATAGCTCCATTCCTTTTTATCTGGAATTGTGAGCTGCCTCTGTAAAATCACTGCCATTCCCAGGATGACTACTCCCATAAGGAATCTCAGCCAAACGATCGTGATCGGTGAAATATCCTGCAAGGCCACCTTGGTGGCGATAAAGGACGCCCCCCAGACGATCACGGCAAACAATGCCTCGATGTAGGGGAATAGCTTTGAATTTGTCATGACCATTCCTTGTAGCAAAGATGGGTCAATTATAAAGTGCCCGGATCATGCTGCTGTACGGGAACAAGACCCGCAATAGGACTTAATTACTTTTGACTCCACTCCTCGTTTGCTATACACTTTTATTGAAATTATTGGTACCGAGAGAGGAGCGTCTCCCATGGAAAAAAGTGATTATCAGTATGCACAGGTAATACTGGCGCAGCTCAAAATGGACTATCAGGTGGATGTCCTTGTAGATTGGGGATATGGAAATCCTGATCCCAACGAATGGAAACCCGGGACCTGGACAAGAAAAGAATTGGATAGGTTGCATGATGCAATCTGCCTGATGGCAAATATGATGGGGGGCAATGAACAGTTTGCCCGCAATCTGGGTGGCGTGACAGTAAAGAAATCAGACATCGGCTCTCATGGAGGCGAGGCGCTGGACCATCGTGTCAGCTTTTCCATTAAAGGAACGTTTTCATCGTGGACGGTTGTGCATGAGTTTGCACACGCTTGGGATGCAAATCATGGCTGGGGGTTATCCCGTCAGCTTGAAAAGCATACGGGCGGATTCACCAGCCCAGTCCTGTCTTTGATGAAAAGAATGCTGCGCTTATCTGATTCTGGTGTGTTCAAGCCTGAGAAGCAACCCGGTCGTTATGGCAGGCGTCCCGGTTGTAACAGGGCGGGATACTTCTATGGCGACCGCCCCAGCGGCTCGAACTGGAGTTTCAACCGCCTGGAAGATTTTGCGGAATCGGTCGCCATGTACATCGGCTGGGAGAGAGATAATGATCTCTCGCAGCACGCGCACAATCGGATCATTCGTTATCAATTGCAGAATGGGGAGAAGGATCCGTTCCACATGATCGACAATTGGATGGACTATGCCTCATACTTTTATCCCGAAAATGGGGACTACACTAAAACCAAACGCTGGCAGTTTGTAGAGAACCTGGTGAGTGGAAAGACAAACATCTTGTGACAGGAATGGCATTTAATTCCCCGCAAATAGAATGGGGCAGACCTGATAAAGTCTGCCCCATCTACATTACTATTCAATGATCCATCTCTCCTGCGAAAAGTATATGATATCTCTATGAGAGAGCTGTGGCAGACCTAGAATAATCCCTCCTCGCTGGTGACCAACCGCACGCAGTATATTATCAATAAAGGCATCTCCGCGACCGATTTCGATTATGGCTTTATCACCACCTCCACGAGTGGTACAGCGACTCCCACCCCGCCCGCAAATGTGGATGCGAACGGAAAGCTGGTCTTCCGTGTGGGCGACCTGACCCCCAACAAGGTGATCGGTCCCATTTTACCGGTCGATACCTGGACGCTGGTCACCGGTGTGTATGATCACGTCAAGGGCGAACTGCGCCTGTACATTAACGGAACGCTGGCCGTGGTCGAGAAAGTGACCGGTACGGTGAGCATGGGAACAGGCGACTTGCGATTCAGCGGCGCAGCGCCAAATCAATATCACGGCAAACTGGATGAAATCCGTTTCTACAACCGCGCCCTGACAGACCAGGAAGTGACGCAACTGTTCGGGACGTTCGCGACGCCGACACCTCTTCCAACGATTCCGCCTACTGCAACCTCTGATGCAACGTTTACACCGACGGCCACGCCGCTTCCGGCGAGCGCACAGCAGTGGGGTACAGGGGAGGATGGCGATCTGACTGTTTCGGGCACTTTCAATATCAACACAAACGGATCAAACGGCCGTTCCTGCGCAGATGGAGTAGCCTATAGTGTTACCAGCCTGACCACGACCCGGGCTTATGTAAGCCCTGCACCCACTGCGGGTTGTTTACAGGCTGGCGATGAAGTCCTGTTGATCAACCTTCAGGGTGTCCCGGGCGCTACGTATAACACGGGTACTTATGAGTTCCTGCGGGTTGATTCCCTTGGTACAAATTACGTGCAATTTGCAACGATGAAGCTGCATTGGTATGGAGCGGGCTGGCGCAGCGACAGCAACATTGGTACGGGGGCGGGACAGCAGCGGGTGATGCTGATGCGCGTGCCGAATTACGATGACGTGACGGTGAACGGCACGCTGACAGGCAGCGCCTGGGATGACAACAAGTATGGCGTGATTGCCTTCCGTGTCAACGGTACATTGAGCGGGAATGGTGCGATCACGGTCAATGGGAAGGGCTATGGCAGCGGGACCGGCTATGCAGGCACATATATGAGCAGTGCCTACGGGGGTGGAACAGCCGGGGCAAGAGCTTATGCTACCTATGGGAACGGGGCAGGCGGCGGCTATGGCAGCTCCGGGCAGAGTTCCGGCACGAGCGCAGGCGGGGGGGTCTATGGTCATGCAGAAGTAGATCTGCTCTTCCCGGGTGGGGGTGGTGGCAAAGGCGGGACCTGTACCGCCAGCAGCTGCCAG
>DASTJG010000293.1:0-3239 GCA_035716785.1 Anaerolineales bacterium | reverse complement strand
GCGACATTCGTCATCCCGATCTCTTCGCCCTGATAGACGTACGGCGTCCCCTGCAGCATGTGGACGAACGTCGCCAGCAGCTTGGCGGACTCGACTCGGTACCGGCCGTCATCGCCGAAGCGGGAGACCGAACGAGGCTGGTCGTGATTCTCGAGATAATTGCTGTTCCAGGCGCGATTCTCGAGTCCCTTCTGCCAGCGGGTGATCACCTTTTTCAAATCCGCAAGCTTCCACGGGACGAGACTCCGCTCTGGATCGGCGCTCTTTTGCCCGTCCAGGTCCATGTGCTCGAACTGGAATACCATCTTCAACGCTCCCGTGTCCTCATTAGCGATCATGATCGCGTCCTGCGGGGTGACCAGCGGAGTCTCTCCCACTGTCAGAATATCATACCTGGAAAGAACCTTTTGTTTCATCTCGGTCAGGAATTCCATCAAGCGCGGCCCGTTGATGTAATATTGTGCGCCCCACTGGTAGCGGTCGTTGTTTATCACGGGCGCGTCCGGCAGGCCCGGCACCTTAGAGATCAGGTTGATCACGTCCATCCGGAAGCCGTCGATGCCTTTTTGCAGCCACCAGTCCATCATCTTGAACACCTCTTCACGGACCTTTGGATTCTCCCAGTTCAGATCAGGTTGTTTCTTTGTAAAAAGGTGCAGATAGTATTCGCCGGTTTGTTCGTCATACTGCCAGGCGGAACCGCGAAAGAAGGAGACCCAGTTATTGGGTTCGCGTCCATCTTTCCCCGGACGCCAGATGTAAAAGTCGCGGTAGGGATTGTCTTTCGATTTGCGCGATTCCCGGAACCAGGGATGCTCATCAGAGGTGTGGTTCACGACCAGGTCCATGACCAGTTTGATCCCGCGCTTATGCATCTCCGCCAGCAACTCTTCCCAATCCGCCAGGGTCCCGAACTCGTCCATGATGTCCTGATAATCGCTGATGTCGTAGCCATTGTCATCATTGGGCGATTTGTAGACGGGCGAGAGCCAGACCACATCGATCCCCAGTTCCTTCAGATAATCGAGCTTCTGAATGATGCCGCGCAGATCGCCGATCCCGTCCCCATTGCTGTCGTAAAAACTGCGGGGATAGATCTGATAAACAACAGCTTCCTTCCACCAGACCTTGTTCATAACCTGTGTCTCCTAATGTATGAGCCTGCCGAATGGGTCAGCAGGCTCGAAGTCGATCAATACATATCTTGAAAATAACTATTCATCGTCATCGGCGATCGCGAACGCCTGTTGCGCGAAGGGCGTCGATGCCAGCAGAAGGATGATCATAATGACAGCCGAGCAAATACACCACATGCAGGTTGCGCCAATGACGAGCGGTTCCAGGAATGTCAAATAGATGGAGAACAGCACTCCGAATACACCCATCCCCCACATGGCCAGTACTGCTAATTTCCTGATGGAAGCCGGTCCAAACTGCCAGGCGAGCCAGGACGCAAGGATCGCAATGTTGCCAATGAAGCCCAGCAGGCCGACAGGTAAGACGCCAAACAGAATCGCATACTTGCTGGATTGAACTTCTTCGCAGCCTCCTGTAGGACCACATACAGGAGGGGTACCTGTTGATTCAACAAACGTCAGGTAGCCGGACACGATCAGTCCACCAACGACTGCAATGGGAATCACCCACTTATACCAGTCTGTGACCAGCGGGTGCGAGGACTTGCCTTGAATGCGCAGAATCGGAATGACAATATTCAGCACAAAAATGACCAACGTGATCGCAGCAAAAAGGAATGTCATACCGCCGGTTTGAAGCAGATCGAGAGTCGCCGGGATACCGAGAACAGTAAAGATGGGAAGCAGCCAGGCAAACCAGCCTTTATCCGTCTGCACGGGAGCATCCCTAAGGGTCAATATCAATGAAGTAAGCCAGGTAACGATCAAAGCGATCAGGACGATCACAGCCAATGTATTCCCCACGGGATATTGCATAAATTTATCTATCATAATCACCTGTTTCGATGCAGCTTATTTTGGAACGTCCATTGCTGAAGAACGGCAGGATTATAAATCCTTTGAGCGACTCCGAGCTGGCAGAACTTATGTGCTCTTAATGAAGATCAATTGCGACTGGCAACGCCGTCCCCGCCCATTCGCTGAGTATCTTTCCCTCTTCCCACTCCTGATATTTCTCTGCCAGCAGGTAGCGAGTCAGCGTATCCTCGTCTTTTTCCTTCACGAGGCGCGCGGTCCCGTTGAATGTATGCTTCCCGATCCTCACAGTGACAGAGGGATTCTTGAGCAGGTTCTTCACCCAGTCAGATTTTTCCCCGCCACCCGAAAGAAGATAAACCGTGTCCTTTCGTAATCCGAACCAGATCTCGATCTCATGCGGGCGTCCGCTCACGCGACCCGTTGTGGCGAGGTAACAGTATTCCTCTTTTGCTAAGGTATCTATTTCGTTCATTCTTTATCCACAGGACTGCTTCGCTTGTAAGCCACGACCCCGAAGGCGCGCGGTGCGCGCACAACACGTTTAAATCCGGCATCCTGTAAGCGCCGGATCACACCTGCTGTCACCCGGGCACCGCTCTTGCTCTCCGGGTCACCAATGTAATGAAAGATCTTTCCATTGTGCTTCAGCACACGGAAAGCCTGCTGGTAAAATGCCAGGGAATACAGGTCACCGGCCAGGCTGAACATGGGAGGGTCATGGATGATCGCCGAGAAAGACTCCACCTCGAATTTCTCGATCTCGTCGAACGCGTCGCCGATGAGCTGCGTGATCTTCGGGTTCTCGAACAACGCCTGTGACCAGGGATTCAAGCGCGCGATCTCCTGCGCGGTCGGGTCGATCTCGATCGTCACCACGCGCCGGGCCGTCCTGGCCGCTTCGATGGCGGTATACCCAAGCCCGGTCGTGGAATCCAGCACATCTCCCTTGATGGGCGCGATGGCCTTGATCTTTTGGAGTGTATCCTGATAGGGATTTGTGTCTTTGATCCGGTGCATGGGAATGCCGGAGATCAGCATGGTCGGGGCAGAGGCGGTGGGCATCAACCCGTAGACCCGTCCTGAAAATTCAGAGAAGCCTTTAATAGGCCTGGCGATATTCTCCGCCACAGAATAGCAGGCGATTTCATTGCCGCTGATCTCTTCCAGGCTTTTCCAATCGAGGCTCTCGCCCGCGGGGAACACGGCGCACTCCGGTTGGATCACAACCTCGCTCTCAGTCAAATTCAGATCGAGAGACACCTTCACAACGGATTGACCGTTCTT
>DASTJG010000292.1:0-25334 GCA_035716785.1 Anaerolineales bacterium | reverse complement strand
GGAATGCGCGGCCGGCAGGCGCAGGAAGATCCGGAAGACGGGATCCAGGTAGGCCGGGAAACGCTCGGGGGTCGCAATATGAGCCAGGATTTCAGGATCGAGATGGCCGTCACGCGCCAACCCCGCTCCCAGCGCGTGCAGGTCATCGAACAGACTACGCGTCATTTCGGGCGGCATGATGCGCACTCCCTCCCCATTGCCTTTGACGATCGTCCCTAAATAGGGGCTGCCCAACCGCGCAGCCAGCTTCGCCAGGTAACGCTCAACGTAGCGCGAGTGCAGTCCCTCCGGGAAACCGGACTGAACGACAAAGCCGACCGACGGATTCCCCTTGCGACCCACAAGCGGTTCCAGTGCTTCGAAGAAATGTTTGACCGAGCCAGGCATGGAGTCGGTGTAAAGCGGAAAACCGATCCAGGCGCATTCGGCTTCGGCAAAGGCCTGCACGTGACTCTCTGTCTGTTTCACTTGAATCAGGTGATGCATCTCGGACTCGCCGCCAAAGACCTGAGCGAACTCGCGCAGGAAGATGGGCGTGTTGCCGCGTTTGCCGCGCGGTGAACCGTTGAAGAGTGTCAATCTGGAAGGAGGCGTGATGGTCGCGCCTTCGGTCGCGGGGAGCCGACCGGGCAACGGCAGCGGACGTGCGTTCTGCGCCGCGATGCGGTCAACGATCTCAGCCATAGGCGTTTCAGTTGTCAGGCTGAACTCGAGGCGCGTCTTGAAATTGAGCGCCGTCCGGCAGTGGATATCGGTCACGATCTGCAGGTCGCGTTCATCGGTATCCGCTTCCTTTTCGACGAGCAAGCCGACGCGCGGATAACGCGCATAACGCTTGAGGTGATGCGCCTCGCCGTGATCCACAACCATGTACGGATGGATGAGCGGCAGATGTTTGTCGTTTGCCATTTTCAGTAACGCAGCAGGGAAGCCCATCTTCAGCGGCGCGGCCCACAGGACGAAATCCGCGTTGATGACCGCCCGGTCCATCTCGAGCGAGGCATCGCGCGAGACGCACTCGCCCGGCGTCTTGACCCAGCAGCCCCAGCAGCCGATGCAGTAGCGCAAGGGTAAGTCTCGCAAGTCAAGCTGTGCGACCGTGTGTCCTTTGGCTTCAAGGCTGGTTTTTATTTGTGCAAGATAGGCGTCGAACATTGACGCTGTGGGGTTGCCGTTCAGGATGGTGATTTTCATGTTGACCTACTTTCCGGAGCTAAACGAATAACGGATGGCTTGTTTGGCGCAGTTATCCACGCAGGTACCGCACAGGATGCATTCGGGGTTTTCCATTTTGCCGGTCTGCACCATGGCGTTCACGTCGAGGCTCATCGGGCAGTTGCCCGTACATTTCTTGCAATCCGCGCAAATGGAAGGATCTGCCTGTAGCCGGAGTGAAGGCCAGGCGAAGCGATTGCGGATCCAGCGCCCGATCATCATGAAAGGCGCCATCCAGCAGATAGTATGGCAGCCTGCCCGCCGTCCCACGAAGACTGCCAACCCGACGAACAGTGCGATGACGGAGTAGTAAATGATGTAAGCGATAAAGATCGGACGATCATCCGACCCGGCGAC
The DNA here is from genome assembly GCA_035716785.1 of Anaerolineales bacterium. GTDB lineage: Bacteria > Chloroflexota > Anaerolineae > Anaerolineales > Villigracilaceae > Defluviilinea. The sequence continues at coordinate 23,762 of DASTJG010000292.1, read as the reverse complement.
CGAGATGCCACCCTGCGTGTGGTAAAGCAGGTCCACCTTTTGGTAACCTCCGGCGCGCACCGCCAGCAGAACGATCAGCGTAATCCAGGGGATCCAGATCAACCATTTGATCCAGTCGACTTTGCGTCCGTTGACCGGGCGGTTGTTGATCGGCTCGATGATCTCCTGCATCCCGCCGCCCGGGCAAACCCAGCCGCACCAGGCCCGCCCGAGAAACAGGGAAGAGACGAACATCAGTCCGAACATGACCAGGCTGCCGTTGAGGATACCGTTTGCCGCGCCGTCGATGATGACGTACGGCGAGAGGTAGTTCATCGTGATGGGGAACGAGAGGAAAGTCAGGATCACGAGCGCCTTGCGGATGCGCTGACGGGTAGGAAGTTGGTGATTCATCTCTGAGGTACCTTTCCAGCTTTGATTTTTTCAATGATGCTCTCTGCCCATTCCAAATTAGCGCGCATGCTGCGGATGCCGTTGTCGAGGGTGAGCAGCCAGAAGAAGTGTTCGCGCGGCGAGGTGATTTCCTCCTGATAGGGCCCGATCTGAGCCGGGACCTGATCGTACTGAGACAGGATCGCGCGCATAATCGCAGCGAACCCCTCGAATTTGGCCAGGATTTCATCATCCGATAACTGCCCGGAGAAGAAGACCTGGATGAGCGGGGCGCTGCGCGGCTCGCCCATCGGCGGCGGACCGGCCAGCCATTTGAGCAGTTCCGCCTGCCCGGCGTCAGTGATGTGGTAGACCTTGCGGTCGGGGCGATCCTCCTGAGGGACCTTTTCCATTTCGGCGAAGCCCTGTTCGGTCAGCCGCCCCAGCGTGCGGTAGATCTGGCTTTGGTCGGCCGGCCAAAAGTGCCGGATCGAAGTGTCGAAGATCTTCTTCAAATCGTAGCCTGTGTAGGGGTGATAGTTCAGAAAGCCAAGGATCGCAAATTCAAGGGACATATACGAACTTCCTTATATTGGATTTGTCCTATATTATATACGTCTTATAATACCTTGGGTCGCGGGGTTTTGTCAATCCTATTTCAAAGCTTTATTTTGCCTATACGCAGAATTTAGGAAATGCCAATCCCCTGTAAACAAAAACAACCGGGGATGCCGGTTGCTTTGTTACTATCCTTTCTCCGCCTTGCGTTTGATCGCCCGCAGCCACATCACCCGAATGAGGGCACTTCCCATCGAAATGATCCGCCAGTAGAGGGCAAACTTGCGCCGCGTCGACGGCTCCGGCACATGGATGCGCGTCTCGGTGCTGCAGCGCGTGCCGCCGCGTTCGTCCACGCTGACAGCCAGGTTGGCTGCCACCTTTGCAAAGGCTGGATCGTTGAATGCCAGAAAGGCAGCCGCGTCTGGGATGTGCAGCTCGACATCTGGAACGAGTTTCCAAAACTGCCCGACCAGCCCGAAGACGATCTCACAATTCGGCTCTTCCGCCAGAGGGATGAACCCGCTCTTATAAAGCCCTTCCAGAAAAGGGCCATCCTGGGATGATCCCGGCGCAGTTTTCCTGAGCAGCCGGGCGGGCAAATTGCGAATGCCGAGAAGCAGGGAGACCAGCGGGGAGAAATCGGCATTGGTCAATTCCTTGAGCGCGGTAAAGACCCGCTCAGGAGGGGCGGTAATTGTTATTGCATGGACCTCGTTGAACTCGTAGTTGGGCAAAAAATCGCTCAGGCGCATAGTCCCTCCAGAGTTCAGCCTTGCGCAACGCGCCTGGTGACAGGGAGAATATACAGCATCCCGATCCCAAAGCATACGAGGAGAATGATCCATGCCACCGATGACACATCCCAGAACACGAGCTGGTTCACCCCGCGCAAGATCCAGAACCCAGCGATAGATAGGCTGATCAAGCGTCCCATTTTGGTGGCACTCAACTCATCCGGGAAAAAGAAGGACACGACAAAAAAGATTGCCAGCGCGTAAGCCAGATGAATATTGAGGACCTGCATGACAGGACGAAAATCCACCGGGAGCACTGCCAGGCCTGGCGTCCAGGCAGACAAAAGATGGAATGCGACAAACAGGAGATTGATAATGCCGCCGATTTGCAGGAAAAGTTTTGTCTTCATTGTTCTTCCTTTGCGATGTTCGATGTGAAATGATTACCGGATCAATAATCCGATCCCGATCAGTGTGGGCGTCAGCAGGTTGATCAGCACGTTCATTCCCATGGCCGGGATCAACTGCGGAATATCCTCGGCGTGACGGAAGGCCCGCCATCCTGCCGGGATGGCGATGACCGCCGTCAGAAGGCCGATCAGGCTGATCGCTGGCAGCAGGCCGAAGACCACACCCAGAACGATGGTCAGGTACGCCAGCAGCAGGAACAGGTTGTAGACCAGGCTGGCCGTCCGCAGGCCGAACAGGACCACGATGTGCCGGCGTCCGATGCTGCGGTCTGGCTCCACGTCGGGGAACTGGTTCAGCAGCAGGAGGTTGCTGACCAGGAAGAAGGGCACCAGCGAGGCGATGAATGCCGTCCAGGAGTACGCGCCGGTCAGGGCGAAGTGGACGCTCATCACCATCAGCGGGCCGAACCCCAATCCCGGGGCGATCAGGCACAGGAGTGGATTACGCGTGATCCAGGGGGTATAGGCATAAAGCAGGAGCAATCCGATCAATCCGAGCGGCAGAATGGACGGGCCGCGCAGGATCACGAAATACAGGCCGCTGAGCGCCGTGATGCCCAGCGTGATCCAGGCCATGGCCAGCGTCGGGCGGGCCATCTCCGCCTGAGCCGGCAGTGTCCCGCTGCCACCGCTGAAGGGCGTGCGCTGTGTCTTCGCATCCAGGCCGGACTTGAAGTCGAAGTATTCATTGAAGGCATTGACACTGATGTGGGCGCAGACCGCCCCGAGCAATGCCAGAACGAAGTGCCAGCCGTTGACAGGCCCCGTCGTCCAAACGGCGGTGCCCAGCCCGAGCAAAGCACAGGCTGGCGTCAGGATCAGGAACGGGAGTCGCATCGGGCCAAGCAGGAATTTGAATTTATTCATTGTGATTTCCTCATTTGTCTCTGTTGATGATGGAATTGGCGAGGTCAGTCAAAGCGAGGCGCTCGGGTCCATCGGGCAGGCGACCCAACGCCTCGAGCCCGCGGCGGATGAAGTCGCGCGCTACATCGATGGAGTCCCCAACCGCCCCACTGGCAGGAATGCTGGACGCCAGCCGTTCAAGGTCCGGACCGGAAAGCGGCTGGCGCTCGACGAGTGCCAGCAGCCCCGCATCATCAGGGTGCGCTTCGAAATGGATCAACGTCGGCAGCGTTAGCACACCCTGCCTCAGATCCTGCCCGGCCGGTTTGCCCAGGCTGGCCGCTTCGCCGGTGAAGTCGAGGACATCGTCCATGATCTGGAAGGCCATCCCGATCGCCGCGCCGAAGCTGCGCGCCGCGCTGACCGTCTCATCGCTTGTTCCGGCCAGCAGAGCCGGAGCACCGGCTGCCAGTTCGAAAAGGGCCGCGGTCTTGGCGCCGATCCAGTCGAAGTACTCCTCCCGGTTCGAGAGCCCGCGCGGCCGCGCCAACTGGGTCAACTCACCATCGACCATGCACCTCATGCTCTCGGTGAACAGGTCGATGGCCGGCAAACAGCGCGTCGCCAGCACAAGCTGCGCCGCCTGCGTGAAGGCGAAGTCACCGACCAGCACACTCGCCGCGGCGGACCAGCGCGCGTTGAGCGTCTCGACGCCGCGACGCAGGCCGGCCCCATCGACCAGATCGTCGTGGACCAGACTGGCAGTGTGCAGCATCTCGACCGACGCAGCCAGATGCACCAATGGGCCAGGCTCGGCGCCGAGCAGACCACCAGTCAGCAGAGCCAGGCGCGGGCGGAGGCGTTTCCCACCGGCGGCGATCAATCGGACAAGAGCCGCCTCGAGCGGAGAACGGTTCGGGTCCACCCGTTTGAGGAGCAGCGCTTCCACCTGCTCCAGCCGGGTCGGCAGCGGATCGAGGACAGTCAGAGGGACATTCATTGTTTTGATCATATCGGTTTATTCGGTAACAATCGAAATAGGAAGGTAAAAAAATAAAGTCCTTCCCTATTCAGGGAAGAACTTCAAAACTTTGCTGACGATATTGCTCATCTTCGCAATGCGAACGATCTTCTGCGTAGAGACTTTCTGAATCTGCTGGTAGAGCGAGTCGGACGTCTCGAACAGAGAAAGCATCTCACCGATCTTTTCCTTTGTGTGAGGATCGCCGCTGCTGGCTTCGAGTTCTGTCACAATCCCGCGCAGCACCTGCAGGGTCGGGTCGACCTCGCGGCGCTTGCGATATTCCACGATGAAGCGGAACATTTCATAGACATCGCCCTTGATCTCGAAGCGATCGGTGCGGTCGCCCAGGGTGTGCACCACCCGGATGATGCCCCAGCTCTCCAGTTCGCGCAGGCCCACGCTGACGGTCGAGCGCGCCACCGACAGCGTCTCGCTGATCTCCTCGGCATTGAGCGGTTCGGGCGAGAGGTAAAGCAGCCCGTGGATCTGGGACACCGTGCGATTGATGCCCCACTTCTCTCCCATCTCGCCCCAGTGGACGATGAACTTTTGCGCGATCGGGGTTAGTTCCATGCTTCTCCAATTTCTGTCGTTTCGGTCACAACCGAAATATATTACACGAATGGTAAACTGTCAAGAGAACAACACACCATCCCCTGTTGCATTAATTCTCAGCTTCTGTGCAGGTAGTCAGGACGGTAAAAGATAAGGGAGGCAAGTTGATCGTCGCGCGCCCCGTGTCGATCTTGGGAACAGAGATAGTCTTTGGAACGATCCGCTCCGGGGCATCCCAGGTGTCCATCTCCTTGGGATCGCTGCCTGTGAGCTGCCAGGCCTGATCGATTTTAACTGCCTGTCCATCCTGCCAGATGAGATCCGTGAGGACAGACTCGGTCTGGCTGCGATTCACCAGGAACAGCGCGCCCTGTTGTTTTTCAGCATCGTAGCTCGCAGAGACATCCAGGGCCGGGACAGTGCCATATAGTTTCGTCTCCACCTCGGTTGCTTTCACATGAACGTCCAGCGCCTCGCCACGCGCAAGATTACTCACCAGTTTGAAGGCATAGTAGGAGGGATGCTTGAGGAGTCCATCAGGGCAGGTGTGCAGCCACGAAATCGTATTGACGATCTGGGCGACGCAGGCGATCTTGAGCACGTGACTCTTGCGCAGGAAGACGTTCAGCCACTGCGCCACGACCAGTGCATCCTCCAGGTTGTAGATCTCCTCCGCCAAATGAGGCGCCTCGGTCCAGTTGCCCTGCAGGGGAGGCTGCATGTACCAGACCTGCCACTCATCCCAGGACAAATAAACGTCATGTTTGCTGCGCCGTTTGGCTTTGACGTAACGCAGGGTCCCTTCCAGCGTGTCCACGTAGCGCTCAAAAAGAACAGAGTTCGCCAGATAACTGTCCGTATCGTTATCGTTGTTAGAAACATAACAATGCATCGAAAGGTAATCCATGTGCTCCCAGGCGATCTCCAGAGCCGTGCGATCCCATTCGAGATAGGTTGGCATACTTTCACCGGACGATCCACATAGGATCGTTTTGATCGTTGGGTCCTGCCACTTCATCATCTTCGCGGCTTCCAATGCTTTGTTGCCGTAGGCCGCCGCATCGAGGTGACCGATCTGCCAGGGACCATCCATCTCGTTACCAACACACCAGTAGCGTACATTGTGAGGGTCACGGAAGCCGTGGCTGACGCGCAGGTCCGACCAGCGCGTCCCGTGTGGCGCATTACAATATTCCACCAGATCGGAGGCAGACTGAATGGTCCCTGTGCCCATGTTGACGCCCAGCATCGGCGCGGCGTTGATGGACCGGCAGAATTCCACAAATTCATTGGTGCCGAATTGATTGGTCTCCAGCGACTGCCAGGCCAGTTCACGAACGCGCGGACGCTGATCTTTGGGTCCCACACCATTCAGCCAGTTGTACCCGCTGAGGAAATTGCCACCCGGATAACGGATCACGGTGTATGCCTGGTCGCGCAGTGCTTCCAGTACATCTTTGCGAAAACCGCGTTCATCCGCCTGAGGCGATTTGGGATCGTAGATCCCCTCGTATACACAGCGACCCATGTGTTCGGCAAATCCACCGAATAGCAGCGGCGAAATTGGAGCGATCGTACGATTTCTATCTATGAGAACTTGCGCTTTGGATGTTGTCATTGGAAGCTTATCCTGTGATCTGATGAATGTAACTTTCTAATTGAATTATAACGAGTCCGGCACTGTTCTCCTACAACTGAAATCAAAAAAAGCCAGCCTGGAAGCTGGCTTCTACATAATTTTTCTTCTTAGGCTAATTCAGGCTTGCGAACGATCCAAACGAGAGCAGCCCCAGTGATAATCCCAGCGACCAGGCCGCTGGTTACCGCGATCACAATTGTGCTGATCACCGGTTCGATCAACGGATCATGGAACAGGAATGACAAGACAGCCTCACTTGCCCAGAAGCCGGCCGCCCATCCGAGGGAACTGGCAACGATCCATACGAAGAGATTGGGGATCTCCCGTCTTAACACGGGCCATTGCACCAACGCCACAATGACGCCAAACAACAGGTAGCCAATAAATTCAATAAAGATCGTACTGGGCAACATCTGAATGAGCAACAGCCCAAGTATATACCCGGCTGCCCAGGAGGTCCCATCCACCAACTCCCAGTTGGAACTGGCAGTTACATAGCGTCTGAGCACGATCCATTGGGCAAAACCGACAGCAGCCCCGGCAAGCACCGGGACTGCTATCTGGGCAATAACCAGGTCAAGCAGGTTGACCAAAGGAATGGCGAATAAAAACCCAACCAGCATCCCTCCGGCCGTCGCTAACATCCAGCCAAGCCATAAGCCGCCTTCGCTGTGCTTGACCCTGGCTTCATCAATATCGATCGTCATGGAGTGAGCTATGCGCGCCGCATCAGACCAACAAGAAAGAGCAGCACGACCGCGCCACCGATGGCGACCAGGATACTGTACAGGTTGAAACCAGTCACACCTGGGGCGCCAACAGCATTCATCAGGAAACCGCCGATCAATGCACCGACGATACCGACGACAATGTTGGCAAGCGCACCCATCTGGGCGTTACTACCCATGATCATGCTGGCGATCCAGCCTGCCAGTGCCCCAAAGAGAATCCAAATCAAGATATTTGTAAGCATTCTGCCTCCTTTAGGTTTGTGAGAACAATATGAATATACAGTCGCTAAAGAATTCCTACAATTAGGGAAGTCCTCAATCATGCGGGGGTTATCCCTAATTAATCTGCTTCTTATTTTTCGGTATATTGATGCAACAGGAGGCGGTATGTATTATCGGACAACCCCTACCCGCAGACGCGGATCAGGATGCTCAGGCCGTTTGATCATGGCTCTTGCCATCGCGGCCTTCTCGCTTTTTTCCTACTTCAGTTCCCGGCAGGATAATCCTGTTACCGGAGAGACGCAATACATCGATATCACCCCCGAGCAGGAAATTGCCCTCGGGCTCGAGGCCGCACCGCAAATGGCGCAGGAGTTCGGCGGCTTGGACGAAAATGCAAATGACCAGGCAATCGTGGATGAGATTGGCAATCGGATCATCCAAAGCTCTCCGGCAGGTAATTCTCCCTATGAATTCGATTTTCATCTGCTCGATGACGAGCAAACGATCAATGCCTTTGCCCTGCCAGGCGGACAGATTTTCATTACCCGGGCTCTGTACGACAAGCTGCAAACGGAGGGTGAATTGGCCGGAGTCCTGGGGCATGAGATCGGGCACGTGGTTGGCCGTCATTCCGCGGAACACATCGCCAAAGCCAAACTGACAGAGGGTCTGACCGGCGCGGCCGTGATCGCCGCGTACGATCCCGATAACCCCAGCAGCGTCAGCCGCGCTCAGATCGCGGTCCTGATCGGTCAATTGATCAACTTGAAATTTGGACGCGAGGATGAATTGGAATCCGACTACCTGGGAGTCTGTTTTATCAATGATGCCGGCTATGACCCAAATGAATTGATTGGCGTGATGGAGGTTCTCGCGGCGGCGCAAACGGGTGACCGGCCGCCTGAATTCTTCAGCACCCATCCAAACCCTGAAAACCGTATCCAGCGCATTCAGGATGCCATTCAGAATATCAATATCTGTCCTTAGTGTCGTTGCAAGCCACTCGCGCTGAATGCTACACAAACGAAGCGGCGGCTCGCAACGACATATTAACTGGCAATTAGAGAAAATTATTGGGGGATTTTCCATTTGAAAAAGGCTATAATAACAACCGCATTTTTCAATGATGAACAAGAAGTCAGATTACTACCAGGAGTTTCAATCCGCGCATCTGCGTGCCAAACTGCAGGGCGTGTTGGCGCGCATTACCGGCAAGTCCAACGAATTGCTTTCCTACGAAGAGGTAGCCAGGAAGCTCAAATTGCAGGGACGCTCCGATAGGGGTATTCAAACGATCCCGGTGGACGCCATCGTTGGAAGTGTCGGGCGATACACGGATTTCACGCGCACGTTCCTGCCTCGGCGCGCACAGGATCGGGAACGCTGGGCAAACGTCAAGGCGGTGTTTGACTCGGCAGGATTGCAGCCGGTTGAAGTCTATAAGGTCAGTGATGTCTACTTCGTGATGGATGGCAACCACCGCGTGTCCATTGCGCGGCAGGAGGGGCAAAAGGCGATCGAGGCGCATGTCATCGAGATCCAAACGGACATTCCCCTGACGCCGGATGTGCAGGCGGATGAGTTGATCATCAAAGCCGAGTATGCCGATTTTCTCGAACAAACGGGATTGAACAGAACGCAGGAATATATCGACCTGAGAATCACCATTCCGGGCGGATATCAAAAACTGCTGGACGAGGTCTGCATCTGCGGCCGCCAGATCGAGGCGGAAAGCCAAAAGGAATGTTCGCTACAGGACTCCGCCGCGGCCTGGTACCGCGATATCTACCTTCCCTTCGCTGAGGCCGTGCGCGAACGCGGCATGATGCGCTGGTTCCCCAACCGGACGATCACCGATCTTTACGTGTGGATGTCCGAACACCGCGAGGAATTGGAAAAAGAACTGGGCTGGAGCATTCGCCCCGAAGCGGCGGCCGAGGTCGTTATCCAAAAGAAAAACCGGCGCGCCACCAGCGCCGAGACAAAAGTAGGAAGCTGGCGCAAAGCACGTCTGCTCAACCGCTACACCGAACACCTCTTTCGGGATATTCTTGTACCACTTGGCAGGGACCCCGAAAACTGGCAGGCGCTCGAACAGGCGCTCCAGATCGCGCGCAGGGATAATGCAAATATCCATGCTCTGCACACGGTAGAGAAACAGGAAGAATTAAGCGAAGCAGAAGTCGCCGCCCTGCAAGGTCAATTCAATCAAATCTGTGAGCGGGAAAATGTTCGAGGCGCACTGGCAATCGAAATCGGCGAGCCCACTCAAAAGATCCTCGAGCGCGCCGCCCTGACAGACCTGATCGTGCTGAAGATCGCCCATCCCCCAGCGACAGGGGTCAAGGTGATCGCGTCCAACATCCGGACGCTGATCGTACGTTCCTCGCGCCCGGTGCTGGGCGTCACAGAGCGTGTCTCTCCGCTCGAGCATGTCTTACTGGCATTTGACGGCAGCTCAAAATCACAGGAAGCCTTGTTTATCGCCACGTACTTTGCCGAGCAATGGCAGACAAAGCTATCCATCCTGACCTCACCGGATGACAGGGTATCGAACCGTTCCGCACGGGACTTTGCCCAGAACTATCTCGAGTTCAACGAGATCGAAGCAGAGTTCATTACCAAAAAGTATTCGGTGGAGACTCTCAAATCAACCGCGGACGAGGTCCGCGCGGACCTCGTCGTTATGGGCAGTTATGGAGGCTGGCTTCTCAAGCATGTAACAGTGGGGAGTTCCATCAATTACATGCTGCGAGAATCACAACTTCCCATTCTCATTTGTCGCTAGAAACAACAATCGTTTGTGGGAGTTCGCTCTTGTCAGGGAAAAGTCGTCTGATCCCCTCGGCGAGTGCAAGTCCGGCAAGAATAACGACGCCAAGCACCAGGAACATCCCGCGCCCACCGACGCTTTCCAGCAGCGGACCACTCACAAACCCGCTGAATGCCGAGCCGACACCAAATGACATCGCCCCGAAGAGTCCCTGGGCACTGGCTTTCAAACCGGCCGGCGCGTGTTCATCCGCATAGGAAACGCCGGCTGACCACATCGCCGGGAAAAGCATCCCGCCAAAAACCTGCACAATCAATACCAGCCAGGGGACACTGACTGCCGCATACAGCAAAGATCGCAGGCCAAGCATTACCAGTGCCAGGGTAAGCAGGCCGTAAGAGCCAAACTTTTTGACAAACCGATTCCCGAAAAAGAAGATCGGGATCTCGGTCAACGAAGCGATCGTCAGGGCAAGCCCCATGGTCGATTCGTCCGCGCCTAATTCAGCCATGTAGGGGAACAAATAGGAGGCCCCGGAAGTCGCGCCAATGCCCCCTAGAAAAGCAAGGAACAAAAAGTTGATCCAGCGCCGACTCGTCAAAAACACGCGGATACCGCGGTTGTGCGATGTCTCTGCCTCATGCGACCCATGTGAAAACTTTTGGCTGACAAAGAAATTAATCAGCATAATGATCGAGAATGCCCAAAACCCGATCTTCAAGCCATAATTCTCTACCAACATGCCCGCAATCGGAGCAAACAATCCAAATCCAATCGTGCCACCCAGACGGATGCGCCCGTACATTGCCCGTTCCTCGCCAAGCATGGTCATGGTGGCGCTATCTGCCAAAGCACTGACGGGCGAGAGGAAAATGTAGAACAGGATGATTGCAATAAAAACAATTCCAAAACCTGTCAGAGATGGCAGCCAAAACACGGCCACAATCGAGACCAGCATCCCAAGACCCATCACAAATTTGTGCCGCCGCTTTGCATCGGCGAATCCGGTCCAGAGAGGCGCGGCAATCAGCGTAATCAACGGAGGAACACCGGTCAGCAATCCGATCTGTGCACCGTTAAAACCAAGCCCCTGGTAGAAAAGGACAAAGAATGGCAAAAGGGATGCAATCGCGGCAAAGAATAGAAAATAGAATGTAAAGGGCCAGATTTTTTTCATGGGGGGGATCTCCAAAACCTTGTAATTATATGCCACAACTTACTGTCATTGCGAGGATCGCGCAGCACGCCAAAGGCTCCGCTCAGCGCGAGCGGCTCGCAACACTTGCACCGGGCGCACACCGCCTGATTTGCCAAGCAAATCATGGTTCGGTGCCGGGGAGTGCCGGTGTGACGTTACTAAAGCTTTGCCTTATAATACACGCCAAGAAATTCAACATGCAAAAATTTGAAACAAAACTCTCCGAAGAAATTTTGGACTCCATCCGCGCGGCGCTGAAAGAGGATATCGGCACTGGCGATGTCACCACGAACTCCATCGTGCCTCTCGAGGCGCGCATGAAGGGACAGATCATTGCAAAGCAGTCTGGCATCCTTGCCGGGCTGGATCTGGTACAGGCCGCTTATTACCTGTTCGATGCAGAAGTGATCGTTGAAGCACAGGCGGAGGAAGGTGCACGCGTGGAAAAGGGCCAGATCCTGGCCTATATCTCCGGGCGCGCCCGCAGCCTGCTGACCGTGGAACGGACCGCGCTCAACTTCCTTGGGAGGATGTCCGGGATCGCCACGCTTACGCGTCAATTTGTAGATGCCGTGAGTGGCACGCAAGCAGTCATCCTTGATACGCGCAAAACGGCCCCTGGCCTGCGAGCCGTGGATAAATTGGCCGTCCTGCGCGGCGGCGGCGGAAATCACCGCATCGGTCTGTACGACATGATCCTGATCAAGGATAACCACATCGACTTCGCTGGTGGGCTGGCAGAGGCCGTCAGCCGCGCCCGGGCAGCGGGTAGCGGACTCCAGGTGGAGGTCGAGGCGCGCACGCTTGAGGATGTGAAGGCTGCGCTCGATGTCAGAGTCGAAAGAATCCTGTTGGACAACATGTCAATCGAAATGATGGCTGAGGCGGTTAAGCTCAACGCGGGGCGCGCAAAGCTGGAAGCCTCGGGCAATGTCTCGCTGGAAACGGTACGTGCCATCGCCGAAACCGGTGTGGACTTTATCTCGATCGGCGCGCTTACTCACTCCGCGAGTGTTTTCGATGTTAGTTTCAATTATGTGAAGGAATAACATGAATCAAGAAGTTAAAGTTATGTACGAAAAAATGAGGGCCCGCCTCGAAAAGGTAGTGCCCGATGTGGAATTGCAATACAAGGCAGAGCTGGCTGTGGAGATCAACGCGCTGAAGAAGGAAAAGAACGCGGTGATTCTCGGGCATAATTACATGGAACCAGCCCTGTATTATTCGATCCCTGATTTCGTCGGCGATTCGCTCGAGTTGAGCCGCAAAGCTGCGCAGACCGATAAAGATGTGATCGTGTTCTGCGGTGTGAAGTTCATGGCAGAAACCGCGAAGATCCTGAACCCAACCAAGACAGTTCTTCTGCCGTCCGAGCGTGCGGGTTGTTCGCTGGCCGCCAGTATCACCGCAGAGGATGTCCGCTCGCTGAGGAAACAGTATCCCGGCGTTCCAGTGGTAACCTATGTCAACACCTATGCCGATGTCAAAGCTGAGAGCGACATTTGCTGTACATCCGGCAATGCAGTAGAGGTTGTGAACTCGCTCAAAAGCGACGCGATCATCTTTCTTCCTGATGAATATCTCGGCAGCAATGTTGCCCAGGAAACGGGAAGACGATTCCTTCTCCCTGGCACGCCTCTCCCTACGAATGGGGAAAAGGTATTGATCGGTTGGCGCGGACGCTGCGAAGTCCATGAGAAGTTTACTGTGCAGGACGTTACAACCGTACGCGCCCAGTTCCCGGAAGTGGCGATCCTGGCTCACCCCGAGTGCAGCCCGGAGGTCACGAATGCCTCGGACTTCTCAGGAAGCACAGGCGCGATGATCAGATATGTGCGCGAGACGGCAGCGCCGCAATATCTCCTGCTGACCGAATGTTCGATGGGCGATAACATTGCTGCGGAAAACCCGGAGAAGGACATGCTGCGTTTGTGCATGGTGCGCTGTCCGCACATGAATACCATCACCATGGAGGATACGTTGAACGCGCTGAAATACAATCGCTATGTGATCGAAGTCCCTGAGGATGTCCGCCTGCGCGCCGAACGCGCTGTGCGGAGAATGATCGAGATCGGCTAATGTTAGAGACCGACGTCCTGATCATTGGCACTGGGATCGCGGGAGCGAGTGCAGCACTGCAATTAGCGCAAAATCCAAATCGGCGGATCCGGTTTATTAGCCGCGAGCCCGATCCGCATGAATCGAATACGTTCTACGCACAGGGAGGCATCATCAGCCGCGGACCAGATGACAACGCCGATCTGTTAGTGGAAGATATCCTGGCAGCCGGCGCCGGAGCCAGCCTGCCGGAAGCGGCCCGCATCCTGGCGGATGAGGGTCCCACGCTTCTGCAAAAAATTCTGGTTGAACACGCAGGGATCACCTTCGACCGCAATCAGAGCGGCCAGCTGGAATGGGGACAGGAAGCAGCCCATTCGCGCCGGCGCATCCTGCATGTGGGCGATGGAACCGGCGCCGCGATCAGCCGCGGACTGCTTGCCGCGGTAAGACAGAAACCGAATATCGAGTGGTTTACCAATGCCACCGCCGTGGACCTGATCACCTATCCTCACCACTCGCGCAATCCACTCGATACGTATGAACCGATCCGTTGTTACGGCGCCTATGTGTTCGACCGGAGTGATGGCGAGGTTCATCGCACGCTCGCGAGCACGACCATCCTGGCCACGGGCGGGGTCGGGCGAATTTACCGCAACACCACCAACCCACCGGGGGCGCGCGGCGACGGGTTGGCAATGGCCTCTCGCGCCGGAGCGCGGATCATCAATGCAGAGTACGTGCAGTTCCACCCGACGGCGCTTGCCGTGCCAGGTGCAGAAGGGTTCCTGATCAGTGAGGCCGTGCGCGGAGAAGGAGGCATCCTTCTCACGCCTGGTGGGCAGCCGTTCATGGAGAGGTATTCCCCGGAATGGAAAGACCTGGCGCCCCGCGATGTGGTCGCGCGCGCCATCCACACTGAAATGGTTGAAAATAATTATTCTTATGTCCTTCTGGATATCGCGTCACACATGGCTGCCGAAGCCATCCAGCAGCGGTTCCCCAATATTTATGCCACCTGCCTGAAAGTCGGCATTGATATATCGCGCGAGCCTATACCGGTTGTGCCGGCCGCGCATTATTTTTGTGGCGGTGTGGCCGTGGATGAATGCGGGCGGACCAATATTGCCAACTTGTACGCGGTAGGAGAAGTATCCGCGACGGGATTACACGGCGCGAACCGGCTGGCCTCGACGTCGCTTTTGGAGGGGTTGGTCTGGGGTCACCGCGCCGCAGGGCAGATCGAACAAAGACTGAATGAGAATCCGCCAGTTGTCCCGCGTGGCGAGGAGATCCCTCCATGGGATGAGAGCGGACTGATCGACGATCGTGACCCCGCGCTCATTCAGGGTGACATGCAGACGATCCAGAATATTATGTGGCACTACGTTGGCCTTGTCCGCAGTGGGGATCGCCTGGCGCGCGCCATCCGCGAATTGCGACACCTGCAGAACGAGATCGAAACGTTTTACCGCACAACCAAACTGAGCGACGGTCTGATCGGACTGCGCAACGCGGTGGAAGCCGCGCTGATCATCGCCCAGGCTGCGCAGCATAACCGCCAGAGCCGGGGTTGTCATTACAGGCAGGATTCGGTCACGATCGGGGACCGCTTGATCTAAGCCCATTAGAAGTAAAATATCTGCATGCCTGATATTCTCGTTGTTGGGTCCATGAACGCAGATCTGGTCATCCGCGCGCCGCGCTTTCCACAGCCGGGCGAAACCATCAGCGGCGAAGACTTGCAAATCATCCCCGGCGGGAAAGGGGCAAACCAGGCCATCGCCGCCGCGAGGCAGGGCGCCTCGGTGGCAATGGTCGGGCGCGTGGGAAACGACAACTTCGGGCTGGAGCTCATCAACAACCTCAAACGAAACAATGTAGATGCTTCTCACGTGCAAGTT
The DNA here is from genome assembly GCA_035716785.1 of Anaerolineales bacterium. Taxonomy (GTDB): domain Bacteria; phylum Chloroflexota; class Anaerolineae; order Anaerolineales; family Villigracilaceae; genus Defluviilinea. Next base: position 8,672 of record DASTJG010000292.1, on the reverse strand, counting down.
GATTCTGAAACAGCAACAGGTACGGCTATCATTATCGTGGATACAAATGGGCAGAACAGCATCATCTTATCTCCGGGAGGCAACGGCAAGATGAGTCCCGCGGATTTGGATAACGTTTCCTTCTCAGATCACAGACTGCTCCTGCTCCAACTGGAGATTCCCAGCGAAGCGGTTTTTTCTGCGGCGCAGCGCGCAAAGGAGGGCGGTCTGCGTGTTCTGCTCAACCCCGCGCCTGCTTGTTCCCTTCCCGATGAGCTGATCTCTCTGTCAGATTTCATCCTCCCCAACGAAACGGAACTCAGCTTGCTGACAAATCAACCCGTGAATGACCTGGCTTCTGCCGGGAAAGCTGCCAGAAACCTGATCGAACGCGGCGCACAAAACGTGATCGTCACGCTGGGTGCGAATGGCGCGTTGATCGTATCAGGGAAACAGGTAACACATGTAAACACGTATCAAGTAGATGTGGTGGATACCACCGCGGCGGGCGACGCGTTTATCGGCGGGTTTGCTGCTAAACTTTTGGAGTCCGACGGCTCACCATCGAGTATGCAAGAGCAAGCTCTTGCACTCCAAAATGCCGTCCGCTACGGCTGTGCCTGTGGCGCCCTCGCCGTGACAAAATTTGGGGCACAACCATCCTTACCGACAAGAGAAGAGGCGGAAAGGTTTATACTGCAGGAGTGACCAGCACTCTGCGAGTATCTTCGACTGGTCGTCCCTATAAAAGTATATAAACCTTACCTGAAACTTCATTGGCACCGAGTCTATCGTAGATTATGCAGCGGAAGGTATAATTTTCACAGCCAACATAAAAAGATCACCCAACTGGGGCAGGTTAGTTTGCACTTTTGAAACGTTGGTTTTCAATCTGCTCATGTAAAATGGAGGCGCACAGAATCAGTATGGCAAAGCTAAATGTACAGGTTTTCAATAGTATCAACGAGATAGAACCTGAGGTTTGGGATCGCGTCGCCGCCGGGCGTGGTTTTCAAAGTCATCGGTGGTATCAGTTTGGGGAACGCGCCATGGCTGATTGTCCCCCTACTTACCTGGTTGCCTGGGATAAAAAGACCCCTGTTGCGGGGGCGGCTCTTTTTAAAGTATACAATGAACCTTTACCACTACCAGAGGTTGCGCGGCGCTTTATGGCCTCCGTGTTCAAACGGCGACCTCTACTCGTCTGCCGCTCACCGCTTGCCGATACGTCAGCCCTTCTCTTGCCGGGCGAACCGCTCCGTGATCTGGTGCTGCCTGCACTGGCGCAGGCGGCCCACGAACAGTTCAAACAGCAGCGTTGCTCTTTTCTGATCTTCGACTTCTTACTCACTGAACAATTGCGCTACCCGGCCTGGCCCCAGGAATTTGAACCGATCACCGTTTCAGAGCCTGGTACTTATATGCCGGTGGAGTGGAAAAGTTTTGAAGACTACCTTGAATCGGGCAACAAGCACGATCATCAGCACTACAAACGCAATCTGCGTGAGGCGGACAAAAACGGGCTGGTTCTCACCAAACAAAAGACCATTTCAGATATAGAAAGGGCTTTGAAACTAATCCGAAACGTCTCGATCTGGCATGGAGCTGCCCCAAACCCATGGATGCAGGGTTTGCTTGAAAATTTCGCCATGGTCGATGGTACGTGGCTTGAAATCCACAAAGAGAAAAAGCTGGTCGGCTGCGGAGCGATCATACGGGATAACAAGTTTCAACTGGTCACCGCTCTTGGATTGGAAGACGATGTTCCCGGAGGGTATTTCCTGCTGCTCTATACTGCATTGCGGGAAGCCTTCGAGCACAATATCCGTTTGATCCGTTTCGGGAGCGGGGCCTATGATGTAAAGCGCAGGTTGGGTTTTCATCTTGAAGATACAAATCATGCCATGATCACAATGGCCGGGCTCTCCTCCCAGGCTGTAAAACAGCTTGAAAAAACGGATTGACCTCATTCCATCTACAATTCCGATTACTCTCTCACGAGCCCATTGCGATCGTTTTATCAAAGCACAGTGAAATTCAATTCAATCACTATTTATTGGAACCGGATCCTGTAAGCACATGCATCACTCACTCATCACACCAATTTGGAGAATTGCCACAGGGTTAGTTTTAGTTAACCCCACAACGAAGCACAAGGCAACGTCGAATATACGCGTCGGACTCCCCGATTCCTGTCGCGTCATGCGAGGCTCAGATGATGGCTCTTGAACATTTCCTGCAACTTCCCAACGAAGAGATAGCCGCGCTCGTCAAAGCCAATGGACCGAAAGTGTGTGTATTTCCCTTTAACGGTACCCGCCGATGGTTCCTGCTGGAGCACGGCAGCGAGAACCATCGGGAACTGGCGCAGGATTATGTCGAAAAAACCATCAAAGGTTACATCAAACTATATAAACTGCTTTTCGAGCATGGGATCGAAACGGTTGTTGCGCCTGTTTTTGGAAAGAACATCCTGGAACGGGGTGAAGAATACATGGCGGCAATCGGGGAAACCATGACCTTTTTTACAGATCATCCTGAATTTGTTTCCTTTTATAAAGATTACGATGTTCGTGTCCGTTTCTATGGTGACTATCGCAAAGAACTCAAGACCCGCTATCCGCATATTGTTGAAGCGTTTGACCGAGGAATGGAACGTACGCTTGCACATAACAAGCATCGGCTGCTCTATGGCGTTTTTGCCGATGATGCCATTCAATCCATAGCCGAACTCTCAATCCAGCACTATCAGAGCCACAACAGACCACCAAGCAGCGAAGAACTGATAGAAATGTACTATGGCGAACGGCTCGAGAAAGCCGACATATTTATAGGCTTTGAAAAGTTCGCAGTTTTCGATTATCCAATGCTAAATACCGGGAATGAGAGTCTGTACTTTACAGTAGCGCCCTCGCTTTATATGACCCCAACGTTGTTGAGAAAAATACTGTTCGACCATATCTACCTGCGCCCCTTGCCGGACCCCGATTATAGCAAAATATCACCGGATGAGCTCGAAGCAATGCGAAGAGCCTATCGGGATGGACGCGAGAATGCTTTCGGGCTTGGAGTGATGGAGGCCGGTGTCTGGTATGCAAAATCACGTTAGAAAAAAATCAGGTTTGGGAGTATTTTCATGGAGACTTTTGTTGAGTTGCTTGAGAAAGTTGGGACAGACAATATATCAAGCACATCTTATGATACAGCCTGGATAGCCAGGCTCAAGGATGTAGATTCCTACCTGGGTAACCACGCGCTGGAATGGATCTGTGAGAATCAGCATGAGGATGGTTCATGGGGAGCGAGGTTCCCGTTTTATTACCACGACCGAGTGGTTTGTACATTGTCGGCAATGATCGCGTTGACCCATAAAGGACGCCGCCAACAGGATAAGTTAAGGATCCAAAACGGACTGGAGGCTTTAGACAGGATTACCGCTGGAGCCACACACGGTCTTCAGGCGGACCCCAGTGGTGCAACCGTGGGATTTGAAGTCATTACGCCCACTTTAGTGGCCGAGGCAGAAAAACTGGGGATCATCAAGCAACAAAAAGAACGAATTCTTGGAAGGCTGGCACGTTTGCGCGAAACGAAAATGGCAAAACTGCGGGGACTTAAGGTATCACGGTTTATCACGGTTGCCCATAGCGCCGAAATGACCGGGAAAGATAAGTTGGATCTATTAGATACCGAACAACTACAAGAGAAAAATGGTGCTGTTGGAGCCAGCCCGGCTGCAACGGCACACTTTGCGTTATATGTCAAGCCGGGGGATCAAAGCGCGTTAAAATACCTTTCTCGAATTGTCACGACGCACAATGGGGGAGCACCAGCCTTATCACCTTTTGAGATCTTTGAATCTGTATGGGTGCTGTGGAACCTCTCCCTTACAAATCTGTACCAGACCGACAAAGCAATTACAAATCTCTGTGATGCTCACATGGATTATCTTGAAAAGCAATGGAAACCCGGGCAGGGATTAGGTCTCTCTGAATTTTTTTCAGTGCCAGATGCAGACGACACCATTGTCGGGTATGAAATTCTTTCGAAGTTTGGAAGGAAGCCGGAGCTGGATGCCGTGCTCCAGTACGAAGATAAAGACTGGTTCAGGTGCTATCATTACGAAGCGAATCCATCCGTGGACGTAAACATACATGTGCTTGGTGCGTTGAAACAAGCCGGTTATGACAAATCCGATCCCAGCATTCAAAAAGCGCTTAATTTCATACGTTCAAAACGTATCCACAACAGATATTGGCTGGACAAGTGGAATTTATCCCCATATTACACAACCTCGCATTTGATCATCGCTGCAAGAGGCTATGACGATCAGCTTTGCGAAGATTCGATCAATTGGATTCTGGAAACACAAGAACCAACCGGACCATGGGGATTTTTCAACGTACCAACTGCCGAAGAAACTGCCTATTGCATTCAGGCACTTGTACTCTGGCAAAGGTATACAGGCAAGTCGTTTCGGGAACAGATCAGGCACGCGCGACAATGGTTGTCAGAAAATTGTGAACCGCCCTATCCTCCATTGTGGATTGGTAAATCACTTTATTGCCCGGAGATTCTGGTCAAATCCTGCCTTTTGAGCGCACTGACATTGGCACAGGAAGGCTAATACGGCATGCGCTTATCAATCCTGACTCAACCAATGAAGATCTTTGAGTCCGGAATAAGAAGAGTATAGAGTATCAAAAGATGCTTTACAGGTGGAGCTTGCCGGCCAAGGAATCTATGGGACAAGGATCATCTACGCGACATAGATGTTTACATTTTTGTAAAACCATGCACTGCAATGAAATCTTCGGGTCTATTCAAGTAAAATGACCTTAAGACTCGAAAACCAGATACAAAAGCGGCCGGGTTTTCCTTCGATGATAAAAGAGTCCGGAGGCTAGGTAATGTTGAATCGGATCATTGTTTCAGGAATCTATCGCAGTGGGACGTCTCTGGTTGCAGAACTTATCCATCGCTGGGGCGCATATGCGGGGCGCGAAAATGATATCTTCCAGGACGAATATGGTTATATGGAACATTTTGCGCTCCAAAAGCTCAATGATGAATTATTGAATAATAACAGCCGCATGCCGACTCCTGTTGAGCAATTAGTGGAGAAAGCGCAAGATCCAATTTTAAAGGAACGGGCCTTGCAGATCCTTGATGCAATGGATAAGGAAGCAGAGGAAAATCAGGCAGTTGCCTGGGTTTGGAAAGACCCACGCTTACCCCTGGTATTGCCGTTCTGGTCCAATATTTGGGGAGATGTGATTTATGTCGTTCCAGTACGTCACCCGGTTGAAACTATTTTATCTGCTGCAAGCATGGATGGGCTGGAACCTGACCAGGTTCCTCTTTCGGCAGGGTTTGTCTACTGGCAGTTCTGCATGCTCAATGTACTTACCTTTACCCAAAAAAGCCGGCGCAAGTTCTTTAGCGCATACGATCAATTGATTCAGAATCCGCAACAGGAATGTACGCGCCTTTGTGAGTTTTTGGATATGGAGTGCAAGATTCCATCTGAAGCTGTGAGCCAACGCATTAACAACATGTCAGCTCATGTTACGGCGAAACAACACCATTTTCAGCATCCCAGGGCATTATCTGAAATAGAGGTAACGACAAGGGAACAACGTGCATTATTCAACTTCCTTAGGCTAAAAACAATATATCCCAACGAACATTTTCGTAGTGATGATTTTGCGATTTATCCCGGTTGGCTGGAATATCTTCAAACGATCAACATGCTCCTTTCTCTTAATGAGACCCAGGACAACTAATCGGCTTCTACGATGACGAACATATGAACAGAGAAAGGTAAGCAAGACAACGAGGCAATCGTCATGAAATATCTAGGTCGTTTTCTGGAAATATCATCTACCGATCCGGATGACATCCGGCGCAGAAGGATTCTCAGTATTCTATTGGCGGGTGTCGGAGGATTATCTCTTTTAGTTTTAATTACAGTTATTCCCTTTGCTTCGAATTTTTCGAAGGAATCGGTTAGAACAGTGGTCATAGCAAGTATCGCCACATTACTTGCAACGTTGATTATTCATGCAATCAACAGGTTTTGGTCCGGGCGGATAGCGGCAACCATTTTCCTGGTCTTCTTTACCCTGGTTTGTTCGTTTAGCGATACTCCTGAACAGGTATCAGGTGGTCGAAGTTTATTCTATTTTGCCATTCCGATCATTATGGCAAGTATATTGCTTACCTCGTGGTCCAGTTTCATTTTTAGCAGTTTGAGCAGCGTTATCATCTCTGTTATTGCTGCTTCAATAGACAGCGTTCCCAATATACCGGCAATTAGCGGATTCTTTGTGATTGCCCTTGTTTCCTGGCTCTTCGCGCGCAGCCTCGACCAGGCGCTTAAGGAACTGCGGGCCATTAACGCAAATCTCGATCAACAGGTGACAGAGCGAACGCAGGCTCTGGCTGAGTCCTTGCAGCGTGAACGGGTTGAAGCAGGCCGCAACCAGGCCATCCTGAACTCCATTGCCGACGGTGTTGTTGTTTTCGATAGAAAGTGGAATGCCATCCTTGCAAATCCGGCATTAAAAGGCATGCTCGACCTTCCTGTAGAGTTGATCGTTAACAAGAACTTCCGTGACATCATCGAACATCCGAGGCTTTCCCCCAGAAGCCGCGGACTGCTCTATGCCATGATGGAGCACGATACCCAGCCGCCCAGTTTTAGGATCGAATGGGGCAGGAAAACTCTCTCGGTCAGCGCAGCCCAGGTCTATGATAATTCAAAGGATGGCAATACCAACCTTGGAACTGTGACTGTCTTTCGTGATTTCACGCGCGAGGCGGAGGTGGAGCGACTCAAGAGCACATTCGTTGCCATTGTCTCGCACGAGCTGCGGACGCCGCTTAACGCCATTCTGGGCTACGCGGAGATGTTCAAAGAGTCCATCTATGGACCGATCAACGAGAAGCAGCTCAATATGGCCGAACGCATTGTGAAAAATACCCAGCGCTTGCTTGGACTGATTAATGACCTGCTTGATCAGGCGCAAATGGAAGCGGGCAAATTAACCATCCAGATGGGTCCTGTCAAACCGGCTGAATTGCTCGAAAATATACATGGCGTGATGGATCAGCTCGTTCATGAAAAGGGTTTGAGACTGACCAGCGAAATTGAGGATAATCTCCCTGAGGTATTAAATGGTGATGCAGCACGCTTGCAGCAAATTTTGGTCAACCTCGTTACCAATAGCATCAAATTCACGGATCATGGCACGGTGCATGTGAGATTGTTTTGCCCTTACATCGGCAAATGGGGGCTCGAGGTCTCTGACACCGGGCACGGGATCCCCGAATCCGAACTCCCCTACATATTTGACGCGTTTCGACAAGTGGATGGCGCCACAACACGCACTCACGGCGGATTTGGACTGGGTCTGGCCATTGTCAAGCAATTGGTCACTTTGATGAATGGAGATGTCAGGGTGAAAAGCAAAGTCGATCGAGGCACCACGTTTACCGTTAACCTGCCTTTGGTAGTCCCGGAAGCAGATGTAGAGAAACGGAGTAGTCTATGAGCGAACTAGCATTGGTTATTGAAGATGATGAGGATCTTGCCCAGATCTTTGCAGAAGCACTACGGGGCGTTGGCTTTGAAGTGGAAATTCTGGCAAATGGACAGATCGCCGAGGAAAGGTTGAGAAAAGGGACCGTCCCCTACTTGATCCTGCTCGATATGCACATTCCTCACATCTCAGGAGCCGATCTGTTAACCAATATCATCAAAAAGGATGAACGGTTATCGAAAGCCATTGTTATTATCACCACTGCCGATGCACGTATGGGCGAGGCATACACTGAACAGGCAGATTTTGTAATGATCAAGCCGATTTCGTTCATTCAGTTGCGCGATCTGACCAGCCGCTTAAAGCCAAAGCAATAACACAGTGAAGTGTATCAGGTAAGGCAAGCGCCTCTGCCGTTAGTCAGAGGCGCTTTTTTAGCAACCGGGTTCTTAATCATTTAAGTGATAGGTATGATACCCATTCTGACAAGGATTTCCCCAGGCAATATGCATCTCACGGGAGGTAAGATCGATCACCAGAGCGGTGACCGTATTCTCTCTGTCAAGGGGATCAATGCCTTCAATATTGTGATTGCAGATCGAGTTGGGCAGGTTGACATGATCTTTTTGGATCGCCTGTAAGGTCTTGATCGTATGAGTGGAATTTTGCCGTAACAGCCGGTTAGCGCGAAAATAGCGTACCCGTGACGAGATCAATTCCTCGGGATCGTTTTCGACCCCTTTCATGGTGGGAGTGATGTAGTGATTGGTATGGGCCATATAACCGTCGGTACCATACAAAATATCGAACTTGCGAGCCGAGACCTCCACCGAATACAACTCTCCGTGATCGTCAGCGAGCAGGTGATTATAGCCAGCTGCACGATGAGAGATCAGCGTGCGCCTGAGTGCACCGGACAGACGCTTCGATGCCAGGACCGCGCGTGCCACCACCAGGCGCGGGATCCCAATACGTGAATCGTTTGGGTAAACGGAATCAATTAGCTGGGCAATGCCATAGGCGTTGAATCCCACATTCGGCAGGAGGCCACCATACGTCATGGCAAGGAACGGAGGCTCATCCTTCGGTTTGGCTGAAATCACATAGACATCGTTCTCATCCTCGGGCAGCCAGTCTTCGTTATGTGCA
>DASTJG010000291.1:0-15192 GCA_035716785.1 Anaerolineales bacterium | reverse complement strand
TGGAGTTTCTGGATAAGTTTTACGCCGCCGTTCGAAATCTCATCAATGGGAATGATTCCGAAGACGAGATCGATGAAACACCTGTACCCGGCCCGGGGGCAAATTTCGATCGTATTGTTACATTGAATAGCGGCTTTTCGGTCTAAGAATTCTGTAATCAAAGTGGGGATAATTAACTTTAATAAGCTTCCCTCTCATAAACTATGTTCCTTGCATGCCTGGTCGGCGACATGATCCGGCTGGGTTCGGTTGCTCTCCCCAAAGTCGGGAGGGATTTGCTTAAACAAATTACCATGATCATCGTTATGATTAATGACAGTGAAAGATAATTCAACTGCCCCAAATGATCCTTCTTTGCCGGAAGAGGCACGTCTGGTGGAGCGAGCCAAATCAGGTGATGCTGAAGCATTCGCGCGCTTGTATGATGCTTATGTTGAACGCGTCTCGCGTTATGTGTATTTTCGGGTTGCAGAAGACTGTGATGTGGAGGACCTGGTTTCCCAGGTCTTTTTGAAAGCCTGGGAAAACCTGGATCGCTACAGAATGGGCAATTCCCCCTTCGCTGCCTGGCTCTACACAATAGCAAGGAACCTTGTGATCGATCATTATCGGACAAAGAAAGATATATTGACTCTCGAGGATATCCTGGCTCTTCCAGCAGATATGGAATTGCCGGACGAGCAGGCACAAACACGCTTCGATCTGGAAGCGCTGCGGGACGCGCTCCAATTTTTGACTCCAGACCAGCAACAGGCTTTGATCCTGAAATATATTGCCGGGCTGCCGAATGGAAGTATCGCGAAAATCATGAACAAACAGGAAGGAACTGTGCGCGGCTTGCAGATGCGTGGTTTGCAAACACTGGCGAAGTATATGAAAGAGAAGGAAGTACTATGACCGAATTTGAACAGGTATTGCAGGAATGCCTGCATGATCTGGAACGAGGCGCATCAAGCATGGACGGATGCCTGAGCCGCCATCCGGAGTATGCGCGGGAGTTGGAGCCGATCCTGCTTGCCAGTGAATCTCTCGGGCAGGCGGGCCAGGCGCGCATCTCTGATTCGTTCAAAGCACGCGTCCGCGCCAGATTGATCCGGGAAATGCATGCGCATCCGCGTGCGCCCCAACGGAAGCCGGTCGCAGCGCGCCCCGGTTTCGTGCTCGCGCGGCTGGCAGTTGGACTCGCGGCCATCCTGATGGCGCTTTTGGTCACAGGGACCGCCTACGCTCAGAACACAATGCCGGGCGAGGCGCTCTATGGATGGAAACTTGCCAGCGAAGACGCCTGGCGTGTCGTTTCATCCGACCCTGTGGAGACCGACCTTGTCATTGCAGAACGTCGCGTCAGTGAGTTGGTCGCGGTCAGGGATGATCCGACGTTGCGCGCGCGAACGCTGGAAGCTTATTTCGAAACGGTCAACCGGCTGAAGTCGCAAACAGGCACCGGGGATGAGACGCGCATCACTCAGACCCTTGATTCGCAAATGGAAAAACTGAAGAAGTTAGGTATTCTTCTTTCACAAGTCGATCCGGCTACCCTTCCATCCGATGAACCTGTCCCTCCTACACCAACCCCTTCTATAATCCCTTCTACAGTCACAGTGACGTCGATGCCGACACTGCAAACGCCCTCAGTTGAGCCCACCGCTTCGCCGCAGATAATTCCCACGAGCCAGGTCCCACCCAGGGTCGATCCAACGGCTGAAAAACCACCGAAGATTATTCCGACAGTTGAAATTCCGCCGGAGCTTTTCCCAACCTTTGAGGTCCCACCTCCCATTCGTTAGTGCCTGCACCCTCGGTACTCCTCACCGGGGGTGTAGGCCAACGGCAGGTTGCGGGCAGTCCATGGACTGCCCTTTTTGTTTTAATAAGCGATTTGCGCTTCCATTCAATCGAGTCTATAATCCTTTGTACATGTCTGTCATTGATGAGATCAAATCAAAAGTAGATATCGTTGACCTTGTCTCGGAGGCGGGGGTCAAGCTGCGTCACGCGGGCCGGAACTATACCGGCTTTTGTCCATTCCACGATAACAAGCACACGCCCTCCTTCGTGGTCTGGCCCGAGTCGGGGACGTGGCGCTGCTTCGGTCAATGCAACGAGGGTGGGGATGTCTTCAAGTTTGTGATGAAGCGCGAAAACCTTGATTTCAAGGAGGCGCTCGACAAACTTGCCACGCGTGCCGGTGTGAAGGTCCCGACGTTTACAAAGCACACGCCCGAGCAAAAGGAAGCTCACGATCAGCTCCGCATCCTGCTGGAAGACGCGATCATTTTCTATCGCAGCCATCTGATGGCGAACAAGGAAATCCTGAATTACCTCCATCAGAAACGCGGGCTGACCGACCTGTCCATCGAGACCTTCGGTCTGGGCTACGCGCCGAACGCCTGGGACTCAGCCATATCTCATTTCACCAAACGCGGCTACTCGGAGCAGGATCTGGCGGAAGCAGGCTTGCTCTCCCAACGCGACAGCGGCGGTTTTTATGACCGCTTCCGCAACCGGATCATGATCCCCATCCGCGACGAGAACGGACGCATGACCGGCTTCGGCGCGCGCGTCGTCGACCCGAACGATGTGCCCAAGTTCCTAAATTCCCCCGAGACGCCGGTCTTTTCGAAGGGACACCTGCTCTATGGGCTGGATCGAGCTCGTAAACCGATCCGCTCTGCCGACCAGGCGGTGATCGTCGAAGGTTATCTCGATGTGATCGCCCTGCATCAGGCGGGTTACGAAAATGTCGTCTCGCCGATGGGCACGGCCCTCACCGAACATCAACTGCGACTGCTCAAACGCTTCACACGTCGCATTGTGCTGGCGCTCGACCCGGACACTGCCGGGCAAAAGGCCGTGCTGCGCGGCCTGGACGCAGCCCGTCAGGCCATGGACCGCGAGGGCGAACTGGGCTTCGATGCCCGCGGACTCCTGCGTGAGGAGGCGCGTTTGCAGGCTGACCTGCGCGTGGCATCCATGCCCGATGGGCTCGACCCCGATGAAATCGTGGCGCGCAACAAGGCGGAATGGGCGCGTTTGATCGAGAAGGCGAAACCGATCGTCACCTACGTAATGGAAACGCTGGCCGAGGGACAGAACATCATCGACCCGAAGGTCAAGAATCAGATCGCGGCGCAGGTCCTGCCGCTGATCGAAGATCTGCCGAACGCGCTGGAACGCGACACCTATCGCCAGCACTTGGCGCGCATGCTGAGGGTGGATGAAAGTGCGTTGACCGGCACACAGACCCAGGCTTCGCGCGTCAGGCGTCCGCGCCCGGGGCAAAGTTCGCAAAGCGCGCAGAAGCAGGTCGCAGAAAAGCCCAAGAACGCTCTGACCCTCTCATCCAATAACAAAGTCGAAGCTTACATCATTGCTGTGCTCGTCAAGAAGCCGGAATTGCTCTATCGGCTTGATCGGGTGTTGCAGGAGTATGGACTGCTCAAACTGGCTGTCCAGGATTTCGAATACACTGATCACCAGATGATGTTTAGCCTGATCCGCGAATCTGTGGAGCAGGATAAGACCGAGCATCACGATTTTGTTGTGGAGTCGGTGCCGGCTTCCCTGCAAAGCCTTTTGCAGGAACTGGACTCGAAGACCGAAAAGTTCGAGCGGATGGAAGAGAAATTGCTCGAGGAACTCCTGCGCGGGGTGATCAAGTTGCGGCGCGTGGCCGCCGGTGAAAACTTGAACCAGTTACGCTACCTGCAGGAAGAGGCCCAGCAGGTCGGTGACCTGCGCGCGGCTTCCTACCAGGATCTGGTGTTAAAACATACCAGGTTGCTGCACAATTTGGACCAGGCTTACCGGAAGATGTCTTTGAAACGATTGCAATAGTTTTGAAACGTGGATGATCGAATTACATCTTATATTTCAAGCGTAACAATTCGTGTGGGATGTCGTCTGGTAAGAAAGGGCTTATGACCGTAAAAAAGAGATCATCACCCCGCTCAACGGGGTCGCAGAAGGAAAAACGCAAGACCAAAGTCAAACCACTTTCTCCGCGCCCGAAAAAAGAAGCGCAGTCTGAGGCGCGTCCGAAGAATTCCAATGGAATACTGGCGGAGGAGAATGGGTTGCAGGACCTGGTGTTGATGGGCGATGAGGTGGGCGATCCCGATATCAGCATGCTTGCCCAGCAGGAAGATGAACTTTTCGAAGAGGATATCATTGATTTAAAAAATCCTGAGGTCGCCGCGGAACTGTCCGAAGATCCGGTGCGGCTGTATCTGCGGGAGATCGGCGCTGTCAAACTGCTTGATTCGGATAGCGAGTTCCGGCTGGCGACGATCATCGAAGCCAATCGTTTGGTGAGCACATTGCGCCGCCGTCCGCTTCACAAGGGGCTTTCGCGGGAGTGCGCGATCTACCATGCGATCCTTTCGGAAATGCAGACCTCCTGGGAACGCCTGCTTGAAGATACCGAACGACTTCATTACGAGCCACCCGACCTTGCTCTGATCCTGAGCGAGGGGCAGGCTTTACATGCCGGCTGGCAGTCGGATGCGCCTTCCTACCTGCGGGCCTATCTGGATAACGGACACTGGGGCGTGGACCAGCTTTGGGATAACCTGGCCCGCCATGCGTACAGCGTCTTTCTCAGCCTGTATCTGTTCCCGTTGCCGTACGCCGAATGGCTGCTCAAGCATCTCAACCAGACTCAGCGCCTGCCGAACCAGCGCACGCTTTACAAGCACCTGTGCGAGGACCAGGATTTGCTGGGTGAAATAGACGCCGCGCAAATGCGTGCGGTCGAAGCCAACCAGGCCTTGATCCGCGCCAACTTGCGGCTGGTCGTCAGTGTTGCCAAGCGCTATCTTGGGCGCGGTATCTCCTTCCTGGACCTGATCCAGGAAGGCAACATGGGGCTGCTGCGCGCGGTCGGCAAGTTCGACCCGCGGCGCGGCTTCAAGTTCAGCACCTATGCCACCTGGTGGATCCGGCAGTCGATCAATCGTTCCATCGCCGAGCAGGCCCGCACGATCCGCATCCCCGTGCACCTCTTCGAATCGATCACCCGCATCCTGCGGACACAGCGGACGCTCATCCAGGAACTGGGACGTGACCCGACGACCGAGGAACTGGCGCTCGAGGTCGGTTATCTGCCCGCCTCGGATGTGCAGGCCGTCCTGCGCGCCCATGCCGAGGAGAAACCACTGCCGACGGATCTGCAGCATCGCCTGGACCTCGCCACCCAAAAGATCGACCGCGTCCTGCGTTCGGCCGAAGAGCCTGTCTCGCTCGAGGGGCCGGTGGGGGATGAGGACTCCAGCTCGCTGGGCGAGTTCATCGAAGATGAAGACGCTCCTTCGCCCATCGAAGCCGCGGCCCGCCAGATGCTGCGCGAGCAGGTCCAGCGCGCGCTGACGTCGCTCTCTGACCGCGAACGTGAGGTATTGGAACTGCGCTTTGGTTTGAAGGATGGAAAAGATCACACCCTCGAGGAAGTGAGCCGCTACTTCGACGTGACCCGCGAACGCATCCGTCAGATCGAAGCGAAGGCGTTGAGGAAGCTGCGGCATCCATCGCGAAGCAGGCAGTTGCGGGATTATCTAGGATAAAGATGTAGGTCACGTTTCACACGTGACCTACATCTTTTATGGCACCCAGGCGTAGTCAACGCTTGAACAATAACTTGGCGCGCAGTCTTCAATCAAGGTTGGTTCTCCATCGGGGATGGGAAGATAATACATCCTCGTATCCAAAAACAGGAAGGCGCCTAAAGAGTCTGGCCGCCAAATAATCTTTGAACTGGGCACATCCCAGATTTTTCTATAGAACTGCATGGTTTTAGAGTAAAGTTCGGTTCCCATGTCACTGGGCAGGATCACCCATTTTTGATCTGGTGAAACCCTGGGTATTTCGTAGTCATATCGTTTGCGTGAAAGATCTAAAATTGTTCCGTTTGTGCTTATGGCGGCTAGTTGAGCGTATCCGTACGTAACAAAATACATGCCAAATGGATCCTGATCGAAGGGGTAATAAATATCATCCGATACTTTTGTATATACTCCTTCACGAGAAACAAAGTAAACCCCTTTTTCTGGTTTTTCATCTTCCGTTTCCGATGGACGAGTGACCAGAATCACTTGATGTCTCTCTTGATCAACGATGAGCGTCTCTGCTGTGTACTTCCAGACTTCCCTGACTTGCTGGGTGTCAGTATTGATATACCTAATATGATGCGGAGATGCACCATCCCCACCGTCCCAGATAAGATAGGAGTTTTTGTCTATCCACCCTTCTTGTTGAAGCCAAAATGAGCCGCCATCAATCTGCCTTGGAGTTTGAATAGTTTGCATGTTGGGATCTGCAACACGAAAGTATCGAGAAAGACCAACTGTCCCGGGAACAGCATCGAGATAAAGAATTTTTTCGCCATCTGGCGACCAATCCATAGACCAGACATTTTCCAATTCACTTGTCAGCCTTCTTGTAGATTGATCTTCAACATTGAAAATATAGACATCCGAAGACGGTCCATCGATTTGGGCAGCAAATGCTAGAAACTTACCATCTGGCGACCATGTGAGCCGCCGAACACCCTGTCTGAACGCAAACTCAACTTCCCCTAACTGACACTTTAGATCACTGAAGCAGTCCCCGGAAAAATCCGTGAAATCGATCGTTTTCGTAACAGGTTCAAGGTTTTCTGGGAACCCTGGCGCTATCAGGTCCGCAACCAATAAAGTAGTTTGATTTTCAAGATCATATAAATGCAGTGCGAGATCATAAGGCGCTTGCTCTACTGCACCCGTGTAATATGCCAGCCATTTTCCATTTGGCGACACAGCCCTGGCGGTGCTCCAGCCAAGATAGCCATCGTTGGGAAGTCGAAATTGCCTTCGTCCGCTTCCATCTGCGTCCATGAGGGTGAAGTTGCTGTCATCGTTGGTGAATAGCAAATAAGGTCCCTGTGTTTGTAGACCGGGATACGGCGTGATGGTAGGCGTCGCGGAAGGCGCTGGGGAGGGAGGGATCGTTGGTGAAACGGCAGCCGTTGGCAGGGAAATAGAAGTAGGCGATAGGGGCACACAACTTCCCACAAGAGAGGCTATTAGCAGGAATAAAATGATGTATTTGGTCATGGTATCCCTTTCCGCGCAGCATTTTCCAAGCTTAATTTAAAATTAGACTATTTGGGTCAATTTTGTGAAAAGTGCCACTTTTACTAGCCCTGACAAGTCTGTTATGTTATACTACTTCAAACGTGCAAAGGTGCACAAACGTTCATTTTAGGCGTTTTGAGTGAGGTGAGAGGATGTTGGAGTATGTAGCCATCGCAATGATGGTCGTTCTGGCGACCGTCATTGCGCTAATTGCCATCGGTCTGGGGACCATATTTGGACCCAAAAAACACTCTGAAGCGAAAGCCATGCCCTACGAATCGGGCATGAATCCGTATGGTGAGGGGACACGCCGGATGCCGATTCGCTTCTATCTCATCGCCGTCCTTTTCATCCTGTTCGACATCGAAGTCGTCTTTTTCCTGCCCTGGGCAATTGTCTTCCGCCAATTGGGTCTCTTTGGCCTGATCGAGATGGTGATCTTTATTTTTATCTTACTGGTTGGGTATGTGTATGCCTGGAAGAAAGGAGCCCTGGAATGGGAGTAGAGCAAAAACTCGGCGATATGGGGATCGTGACGGCCAAGCTGGAAGATCTCGTCAACTGGTCGCGCACCAACGCCATGTGGCCGATGTTGTTTGGACTGGCCTGCTGCGCCATCGAAATGATGGCGGCCCAGGCCTCCCATTTTGATATGAGTCGCTTTGGCATGGAACTGATGCGCGCTAGCCCGCGCCAATCAGACCTGATGATCGTGGCGGGACGCGTCTCGCGCAAGATGGCCCCCGTGCTGCGGCGTCTTTACGATCAGATGCCCGAGCCAAAATGGGTGATCGCCATGGGCGATTGCGCCTCCTGCAGCGGTGTGTTCAATAACTATGCCCTCGTGCAGGGCGTGGATGAAGTGGTCCCGGTGGACGTTTATGTGGCAGGCTGCCCGCCGCGCCCGGAGGCGTTGATCCATGGCATCGTGACCTTGTACGAAAAGGTGAAGGGCGAGAAGTTCAAGGATGAACCGGTGAAATAATAAGGTCCGCGCCGAGCGGAGCGAATGGCACCAGAGGCGCCACGAGCACAGACGAAGCGCGGGGATTTGAATATGGATAAAAAACTCGAAACGATCGTGCAAGCTTTGCAGGAAAATTTCGGCGTCACATCTGAGGAATTCCGCGGCGAGGTGCATGTCTTCGTCAAGGCGGAAAACATCGTTGCTGCACTAACCCTTCTACGTGATAAATACGATTTTGAATTGCTCTCGGCACAGACGGCGATCGATTACTGGCCGCAGCTATCGCCGCGCTTCCATGTGATCTACCAACTCACCTCTCTGGCGCGAAACCTGTCGTTGCAGTTGCGGGTGCCTCTCGAAGACGGCCACCCGCATATTCCAACCGCGACCGGCATATATGAGGTTGCCAACTGGCGCGAGCGCGAACTCATGGATATGTTCGGCATCATTGCCGATGGTCATCCCGACCCGCGCCGGATCCTGATGCCCGAAGGGACAGAGGGTCACCCGCTGCGCAAAGATTTCCCGCTTGGTTATGAAGAGCCGCAATTTACATTCAATTTCGATGACATCGATGTGCGTAAGCCGTATGCGAAAGAATAAGGTAGTAGCGACTTTAGTCGTCACTACATGAGGCAGAATTATGGCTCAACTTGAAGAAGTGAGTGTCGATCAATTTAAACATTTAGTTTCGGAACGTGCGTTGAGCGGCGAGACCATGCTGTTGAACATGGGGCCGCAGCATCCCTCGACGCACGGCGTACTGCGTCTGCTGCTCGAGCTGGATGGCGAGGTCATTATCAATGCCATTCCCGATATTGGTTATCTTCACACGGGCATCGAGAAGAACATCGAAGCCAAGACCTACCTCAAAGCTGAAGTGATGAGCGATCGCCTCGATTACATGAACAACATGGGCAACAACCTCGTGTATTGCATGGCGGTGGAAAAGCTTGTCGGTCTCGACATACCCGAACGGGCCCTTGTCATCCGCGTGATCCTGACGGAGCTGGAACGTATCAACTCGCACCTGGTATGGGTAGGCACGTTTGGGCTGGACCTGGCGGCGATGTCCATGTTCCTGTACGCGTTCCGCGAACGCGAAATGATTTTGGACATCAAGGAATTGATCTCAGGTCAACGCATGATGACGACGTTCATGCGTCCCGGTGGGATCTGGCGGGATGTGCCGGTGGAATTTGAAAAAGCAGTGCGGGATTTCATCAAGATCATGCCGAAGCGCATCGACGAATATGAAGCCCTGCTGACGAAGAATCCGCTCTTTCTCGACCGGCTGCTGGGTATCGGCAAACTGGACGCGGCGACCGCCCTCCAGCATGGCGTGACCGGGCCGATGTTACGTGCTTCCGGTGTGAACTGGGATCTGCGTAAAGCGCGTCCATACATGGGCTATGACCAATATGATTTCAATGTACCAATTTTTACAGAAGGTGATACGTACGCGCGTTACATCATCCGCGTGCAGGAGATGCGCGAATCGTTGAAGATCATCGAACAGGCCTTGAACAAGCTGCCGCTGGGACCTGTCCAATCGAACAACCGCAAGTTCGTCCCGCCGCCGCGCTCGGAGCTGGGTGTGAGCATGGAAGCATTGATCCATCACTTCAAGCTGTGGACCGAAGGCTTCCCGGCGCCGGATGCAGACATTTACCAGGCAGTGGAGTCGCCGCGCGGGGAACTGGGTGTTCTGCTCGCTGGCGATGGCGGCCCCAAGCCGCGGCGCTGTCACTGGCGCACGCCTTCCTTCGATAATTTATCGGTGCTGCCCAAGATCGTCAAAGGACATCTGGTGGCGGACCTGGTTGCTATCCTGGCATCCGTTGACATTGTGCTCGGAGATATTGACCGATGAGTCTGGCCCCCTCCGCCCGCTGCGCGGGCACCTCCCCCAAATTCGAGTATCGGATTTGGGGGAGGTTGGGGATGGCTATCATGAGGAATTATGCTATTAGAGAAGTATCCTAAGGAAGTAAAACAAATCCTTGCTAAATACCCGCCGGAACATAAACGTTCGGCGGTTATGCCGTTGTTGTACCTGGCGCAGCGCGAAGAAGGCTACCTCACCAAAGCTGCCATGCAGGATGTCGCCAGGATCGTCGGCATCAGCGAGACGGATGTCGCCGCGCTGGTCGGTTTTTACACCCTCTATCACGATAAAAAGGAAGGCAAGTATCGCATGCAGGTCTGCACGGATCTGCCGTGTGCCTTGCGCGGCGCGGACAAGTTCATGGAGCAGTTGTGCGATAAGCTCGGCATCAAAGTGGGTGAGACGACCGAGGACGGCTTCCTGACACTCGAGGCAGTGACCTGTCTCGCGGCCTGCGACAAAGCGCCCATGTTCCAGACCCAGGGACCGGACGGCATCAAGTATCACGAGAACATGACCGTCGATCGCACCATGGAATTGATCTCAGTGCTGCGTCGGTCCGGCAGGGAGGTGAAGTAATGGCTCATATCCTCCTGCGCCACCGGGAGATTCCCGACATCGGCGATCTCAAGGTGTACAGAAAGAATGATGGCTTCGCGGCGTTCAAGAACGCTGTCACGAAGATGAGTCCTGCGGCTGTAGTTGATGTGGTCAAGAACTCGGGCTTGCGCGGACGCGGCGGCGCGGGCTTCCCGACCGGCATGAAGTGGGCGTTCATCGACAATAAGAACTGGCCGCATTACGTCGTCGCGAACGCGGACGAATCGGAGCCGGGCACGTTCAAAGACCGCGAGCTCATGGAGGGCAATCCCTTCCAATTCCTGGAAGGACTGGCGATCGCCTCCTACGCGGTCGGCGCGAATGTTGCCTACATTTACCTGCGCGGCGAGTTCTGGCAGCTGGCAGCCTTCCTCGACCAAAAGATCACTGAAATGGAAGCAGATGGGTTGCTCGGCGAGAAATTATTCGGAAGCGAATACTCGCTGCGCATCCATACTCATCTGGGCGCGGGCGCCTACATCTGCGGTGAAGAGACCGCCCTGCTCGAATCGCTCGAAGGCAAACGCGGGCAGCCGCGCGTTCGTCCGCCGTTCCCACCCGCATTTGGACTCTACGGCAAGCCGACCATCATCAACAATGTGGAGACGTTTACCAACGTGCCGCTGATCCTTTTGAAGGGCGCGGACTGGTACAAGTCTATGGGGACCGCGGATAGCGCCGGGGTCAAGATCTTCTCGCTTTCCGGGCGGGTGCGCAAGCCCGGCAACTACGAGTTGCCTTTCGGCACAACCTTCCGGGAATTGATCTACACCCACGGCGGCGGCGTGCAGGATTCGCGTTCCGTCAAAGCCATTATGCCTGCGGGCGCGTCCTCGTCCTTGATCGTCGTGAATGACGACAAGATCCTCGATACACCCATGGATTACGCGACGGTCCGCACGCTCGGCGCGGACCTCGGGTCTGCTTCGGTGATCATCATCGATGACACAGTCTCGATGGATTGGCTCGTCAACAAGACGGTCCATTTCTTCCGGCATGAATCCTGCGGCAAATGCACGCCCTGCCGCGAAGGCACGTACTGGATGTCCACGATCATCGAACGTATTCATCATGGCGAGGGGACCACGGGCGACGTGGACCTGCTGCTCAACGTGGCAAAACAAATGCAGGGGAAGTGTCTGTGCGCGCTGGGTGAATTCTCGACGATGGCTGTTGTGACCGGGATCGAACGTTTCTCGCAGGATTTCAAAAAAGTCGTAGACCCCGCACCGCCTTTGTATGTCATGCAGAACGCGGAGGGCGCGGAGAAGGTATGACCAAACAGGTAACCCTCACCATTGACGGAAAACAAGTCACGGTTGCGGCGGGGATGAATGTGGTCGATGCCGCCAAGACGGTTGATATCGATATTCCTGTCTTTTGCCATCACCCCAAACTGGAACCGGTCGGGATGTGCCGGATGTGTCTGGTGGAAGTTGGGCGCCCGGTGCGCGACCGCGCCACCGGCGAGATCGTGATGGAGAACGGGGCGCCGAAGATCCAGTTCCTGCCCAAGCTTGAAACGGCCTGTACGAACAAAGTGGAAGATGGCATGGTCGTTCTGACACAATCGGAGAAGGCAAAAGATGGACAGAGAGGTACGGTCGAATTCCTGCTCACGTCGCATCCGCTCGACTGCCCGATCTGCGACAAGGGCGGCGAGTGCCCGCTGCAGAACCTGACCATGCGCCATGGTCCAGGCAAGAGTCGCTTTCTTTTCGATGAAAAGTACCGGCTTGGAAAAGCTGTCCCGCTGGGCAACCTGATCGTCCTCGACCAGGAGCGCTGCATCCAGTGTGCGCGCTGTATCCGCTTTCAGGATGAGATCGTCGGAGATTCGGTCCTCGGTTTCGACGACCGCTCGCGCGGTATGCGGATCATGACCTTCTCGGACCCTGGTTTTGATTCCGTTTTCTCGGGCAACACCACCGATATCTGCCCCGTTGGGGCCCTGACGACGCGCGACTTCCGTTTCGAGGCGCGTCCGTGGGAATTGGAACATTCGGCTTCGATCTGTACGCAATGTCCGGTGGGCTGCAACATCACCTTGAACTCGCGGCGTGAAGCCAGAGCCAGCGGTGATGTTGTCATTAAACGCGTGATGCCTCGCCAGAATGAAGAAGTCAATGAGATCTGGATCTGTGACAAGGGTCGCTTTGCCTATCATTACACGACGAGCAAAAGACGGTTGACGAGGCCGCTCGTTCGCAGGAAGAAAGAGGAAAGATGGGTGCGCGCCTCGTGGGAAGAAGCAACCCAACTTGCTGCAGAGCGTTTCATGATTGAGAAGAAGGATCTTGTTATCCTGGCTTCAGGCCGGTTAGCAAATGAAGATTTATTCAACCTGAAGTCGCTGGCGCAGTACGCTGGTGGACAGGCATATCTTTACTCACACATGGCTGGCGGTGAATTGACGTCACTGGTGGGTGTGGGCTCGGGCACGAACTTTGGCACAATGGGACCCGAGACGACGATCGTTGTTGTGGCTTCCGATCTGTATGAAGAAGCGCCGATCTGGTACCTGCGCGTGAAGCAGGCGGCGGACCGCGGCGCGAACCTGATCGTGTTGAATCCCCGCGCGACCAAACTGGATCGCTTCGCTTCGTATGTGGTCCGCTATGCCTATGGCGATGAAACCAGGGCTGTCCAGGACCTTGGTAAGAAGGGCAAAATCGGTGATGCCTTTACCGGCGCGCAGAACGCGGTCGTCCTGTTTGGGAGCGAAGGACTTGGCGTGGAAGGGACTGCTGGGCTCGCTTCTGCGTGTGCGAAATTATTGCAGGATACCGAACATATCGGCAAACCCAACAATGGACTGATCGGCGTCTGGGAGCGTGCCAACGATCAGGGCGCCTGGGAGATCGGCTTTGAAGTGGCAGATGATCTTGCCAAAGCTTTGAAAGGCAAGGCGGTGTACATCGTCGGCGCGGACCCGGTTGGTGACGATCCCAAACTGGCCAAGGCTCTCGAAAGTGCGGAGTTCGTGGTGGTACAGGATGTGATGGAAACCGCTACAACCGAAATCGCGGATGTCGTTTTACCGGCGCGTGCGTTTACCGAACGTGAAGGCACGCTGACCTCGGGCGAACGACGCGTCCAGCGCTTCTACCCCGCGGTGCCGCCTGTCGGTGAGTCGAAGCCTGATTTTTCGATCACGTCCCAGCTGGCCCGTCACATGGGAATTGTCCTCGATGGCACCTCGATCACGGCAGTATTTGAAATCCTGGCCGACTCAGTCAAGTCATTTGAAGGACTTACATACGCCAAAATCTCCGAGGTCAAGTCGCAGTGGCCGATCGTGGGACGCGGCGACATGTACTACGGCGGCACAACCTACGAGAACACCATGGGGCTGGGCGCGCATCTCACAGCCGCCGCGGGACGCGGGGAGAAGGTCACCATCGCCCGGGTCCAGAGGGAGGCGGCTCCACGTCCCAAGGAAAAAGAACTGCTGGCTGTGCCCGTCAATAAACTGTATGACCGCGGCACAACGGTGATGATGTCGGCGAACCTGCTGCGCGATCGGATCGGTGGACCGGTGATCGCTCTGCATCCGGATGCGGCGAAGAACCTGGGCGTGGAAGCGGGACAGTTGGTGAACGTCAGTTTCAACGGCGTGAGCGGCGATGCAACCGTGGAACTGGACGATACGATCTCGGTGGGCGTGGCGCTGGTGCCACGCAGCATGGGCATTGCCATTCGTGAGCCTATCCCGGCGAAAGTGCGACCGCAATCCCCAACGGGGACAAAGGTGAAATGATGTTATCGGATTGGACTCTCTGGCTGGAGTGGTTGATCAAATCCCTGTTCGTGATCTTCGCGCTGCTGACTGGCTTTGCCTATCTGACGTGGTACGAACGCCGGGCGCTGGCTCGCATCCAGGTACGCATTGGCCCCAACCGTGCAGGCTGGCAGGGATTGCTTCAGCCGATTGCCGATGCAGTCAAATTGATCTTCAAGGAAGAACTGACACCCGCCAAGGCAGATCGCATTCTCTTCTTCTGGGCGCCGATCATCACGATGGTCCCATCCATCATTCTGGGGGCGGTCATTCCCTTTGGACCGGATGTGGAGTTGTTCGGCCGCACGATCTCTCTCTCTGTTGCAAGCATCAACGTCGGCGTTCTGTATTTGATGTCGATCGCCTCCATTGCCGTGTACGGGATCGTGCTGGCGGGCTGGTCTTCAAATAATAAATATGCCATGCTCGGCGGTTTGCGTTCCACGGCTCAGATGCTTTCCTATGAGCTTTCATTGGGGTTGATGTTCGTGACCGCCATTATCCTGGGGAATACGATGAGCCTGCAGGAGATCGTGGACAAACAGCGCGACATGTGGTTCGCGGTCCTGCAGCCGGTGGGCGCGCTGGTCTTTTTGATCGTAACCCTGGCGGAGGTCAACCGCGCCCCGTTCGACATGCCCGAAGCCGAGCAGGAACTGACTGCCGGATATCACTCCGAATATTCGGGCATGAAGTTCGCCCTGTTCTTCATGGCGGAATACCAGAAGATGATCGTGATCTCGATGATCGCGGCCACGTTGTTCTTCGGCGGGTATCGGGAGCTCTGGTTCTTAAAGGATACATTCCTGGGCGTGGATGCCATCTGGACGATCGGTTCAGCGCAGTT
>DASTJG010000290.1:0-8996 GCA_035716785.1 Anaerolineales bacterium | reverse complement strand
CGTTCCCGCGCAGGAAACAAAACCATCCACCGACGCGGTGGAAGTGGTGGGCTTGAAAGGTCTGCTTTCGACCATCGCGCGCTGCTGCAATCCCATGCCCGGCGACCAGATCGTCGGCTACATTACGCGCGGGCGCGGTGCAACGATCCATCGTCAGGATTGCCCCAACATTTTGCGCCGCAAAGATACCGAGCGCCTCCTGCAAGTGGACTGGGGCAAGGTGGAACGAACCTTCCCGGTGCACATCACCGTCAAAGCCTACGACCGCCAGGGCCTGATGGGAGACATCTCCACGCTGCTGCAAGCCGAAAATGTAAATATTGCAGATGTGTCCATCAACTTTAATCGCACAGTTGCCGACATCAAACTGGTCGTCGAAATTCGTGATCTTGCCCAGTTGAGCCGTGTGCTGACACGCATCGAAAGCCTGCCAAACGTGCTCGAGGCACAGCGTACGAGACCAGGCTGATCTCACCCATCTCCACCTTGCATCCTTTCCTCTCCAATTCTTGGAAAGGGGAGGTGTCACGCTGAAGGTCCCCGCAGGGGGCAGTGACGGAGGGGGTAGGTGAGGTATAATCTCGCCGCTTTCATACTATGACTTTGTTGAGCGTGGACCAGGCGCGCGAGCGCATTCTCTCCAACTTTCAACCCGTCACAACCGAAACAATATCGCTCACGGGCTGTTCGAATCGCGTGCTTGCACAGGATGTCATCGCGGCGAACGACTTTCCCCCCTTTGACAATTCATCCATGGACGGATTTGCTGTCCGCGCGGAGGACACACGCGAGGCGACAGTCACTTCGCCGCGCCGCCTGCGCGTGGTTGCCGATATCCCCGCGGGGTCGCAGCCGAAAATTTCTCTCGCGCCGGGCGAAGCCGCGCGCATCATGACCGGCGCGCCAACCCCTCAAGGAGCAGATGCCGTTGTCCCGGTGGAGGATACGGACTTCAACAACCGTGATGCAGGGACGCCTGCACCCGATGATGTACAAATATTTAAGTCGCCCAAGCCGGGTGCCAACATCCGTCCGCGCGGGACGGATATCCTCGCCGGCAACATCGTTTTACAGACAGGACGCCTCCTCAAGCCGCAGGATCTCGGCCTGCTGGCAATGCTCGGATTTGCAAAAATACTTGTCTATCGCAAACCGCGCCTTGCTCTGTTTTCATCCGGTGATGAACTGCTCGACGTGGATGCTCCGCTTGAAGACGGCAAGATCCGTGATTCAAATTCGTACACTCTGGCAGCGCTGGTCGAAGAGGCCGGCGCAGACGTGATCCGTCTCGGTGTGGCAAAAGACAATCAGGACTCTGTCAAAGATCTGCTCGAAAGAGCTGCTGAACTCCATGTGGACCTGATCCTTTCCTCGGCAGGTGTGAGCGTCGGAGCGTTCGACTTTGTCAAACAGGTCATCGAATCGAATGGCAAAATAGATTTCTGGCGCGTCAACATGCGTCCCGGCAAACCGGTGGCTTTCGGAGAATACAAAGGTATTCCATTCATTGGCTTACCGGGAAATCCCGTCTCGGCGTTTGTTGGGTTCGAGGTGTTCGTCCGGGGGGCGATCCAGCGGCTGGGCGGCTCGTTAAGCGGAGGCAGGCCCACGGTCCGCGTGCGCTGCGCAGAACAGATCGATTCAGACGGGCGCGAAAGCTACCTGCGCGCCCGGGTCTGGGAGGAAAATGGCGATTTCATTGCCAACCTTACAGGTCATCAAGGTTCGGGGAATTTGCACTCAGTGGTACAGGCAAACGCTTTACTAATTATCCCCGCTGGTGTAAAATGCGTGCCTGCTGGTCAGGAAGTAAACGCCTGGTTGCTTTGAGGAACCCTGGAAAAACGCTTGTTCCAGCCCGCAACTGCACTTATGAAGCGCGATGGCCCTTATTTTTATCTTCTCGGTCATACGCGTGGTACGACAACCCTAATCCTAGGAGGAAAGCATGCCCCGTATTAAGTGTCATTACGCAGATTGTGTTTTTTTGGATGAAGGCTATTGTAGTGCCGCTGCGGTAGAGATCGATCCAGACACAGGCTGCGCAACCTATTCACCGAGTGATGAAGCCGCCGCCGCCGATGAGTGGGAAGAAGAAGAATTGGAAGACTGGGAGGAGGAGGACGCGGAAGACGAAGACGATGAGCTATGGGATGAGGAGGAAGACGAATTCTAGCGCGGCATCCCAAGCCGAAAATTGGTCCCGTTTTGGTAGGGGCGAAGCATGCTTCGCCCCTATGTTTTTTCACAATACCGATATAACAACACGCCTGCTGCAACCGCCAGATTTAACGAGCTGACTTTCCCTTTCATCGGCAACGAGACTACCACATCACAGGCATTTGTTTGTTCAGTGGCAAGTCCTTTTTGTTCATTACCCAATACCAGGACCCATGGCATCCGGGGGACAAGTGTTTGATAACTCACGTCACCGTGTGCCGATGTGCCGATCAACTGAATATCCCCTTTGCGTATCCATGTAACAAACTCATCAAAAGAAGTCTGAACGACCGGCTTCCAGAAAATCGTTCCCATACTGGAACGGATGACAGTGGGGTGATATAGCTCCACACCGCCATCGAGCAGGAAGAGCGCATCCACGCCGACCGCGTCCAGGGTGCGGAGGATCGTCCCAACGTTACCCGGATCCTGCGGGGAAACCAGTGCTACGGCAGTTTTGATAGCTGCAAGATGATCCAGTTCAATGTGCTTCTGGTGGACAATCGCAAGGATGCCTTGCGGGTTTTCCTTGTCTGCCAGTGATTCCATCACCTGCGCGGAAACAGGCTGAGGCTTCGTACCGAGGCGTGCGATAAGGTTACGCGCAAAGTGGCTGGTCAACAGATCCGGCGCGTAGAGGATCGCATCCACATCCCAGCCTGCCTCCACGGCCGCGCCCACATGATGGATCCCCTCCACCAGGAAGGAGCCGCTCTCGAGCCGGGCTTTCTTCTGGTGCAGTGCCCGTGCCTGCCTGACAAGCGGATTATTCAAGCTGGTGATCAATGGCTTTTCCATAGAGGTAGAAATTGGAGTCGTCGGACTCCGGTTTTATTCTTGTGCCGGGACGACCGTTAGCTTTGCAACCATTCCAGACATAATGTGGCCCTCCGTCCGACATACAACTTCATATTCGCCGGGTTCCGAGGGAGCGGTAAAGGTTGTACTGGTGGAACTGCCAGGTTGCAGCTCGGTCTCCCAGTATACATTGGGAGCATCCTCTTCATCGAAGAAATCACCGGCATGGGTACCAAGTTTCATGATGACAAAATTGTGTACAACCGCTCCGTTGTTCGAGGAATTGAATGTGATCTCCTGCCCGGCAGGGATGGTAAACTGGCTGGGCTGAAATTGAAAGTCGGTCATGGTTACATCGATTGTAGTACTGGGACCACCCGCCCCACCGCATGCTCCGAGAGTCAGGCTGAAAAGTACAGCCAAAACTACAAACACTTTTTTCATTAGATACTCCTGAACAGATTTTTAGCCCATCTATTGTAATATAACTCACAAAGATTTTTGTCTTCCTGCTCATCACATTCTGATGTAAACTACTCCAAATCCAACCTGGAGATTTCCATGACCACGCATCCAAAATTCGATCCATCCACCCGCATCCTGCTCGGACCCGGGCCCAGCATGACCCACCCACGCGTTATGCGCGCCCTGAGCGCGCCCACCGTCGGTCACCTGGACCCTGAACTGCTGGCGCTTTACGCCGAAGAACAGGATTTGCTGCGTACCCTCTTCCAAACTCAAAACGAGTGGACGTTTGCCTTATCGGGCACGGGCACATCGGGGATGGAAGCGGCACTGGTCAATTTGGTCGAGCCGGGCGACGAGGTGCTGATTGCCATTCATGGGTACTTCGGCGAGCGACTGGCAGAAATTGCTGCGCGCGTGGGCGGTCAGGTGGATCGCATCACGCGTCCGCTTGGCGAGATCTTCACAGTGGAAGAGATCGAAACTGCACTCAAACAGAAAAAATATAAGTTATTCGCGATCGTCCACGCGGAGACGTCCACCGGCGCGGAGCAATTACACATCAAAGAGATTGCGGATGTCGTTCACAAATATGGCGCGTTGTTCCTGCTCGACACCGTGACTTCGTTGGGAAATATCCCGCTGAAAATCGATGAGTGGAACGTCGATGCAGCTTACTCTGCCAGCCAGAAGGGGCTCGGCGCGCCGTCAGGGCTCGCGCCGATCACTATAGGTCCCGCTGCCAAATCGAAAATCGAACATCGTCAATCGCCGGTTGCCTCGTTTTATCTTGACCTGAAAGCCTACGCCAATTACTGGATGGGCTCACACGCCTACCATCACACGGCATCCGCCAACCTGCACTACGCCTTAACGGAGGGGTTGCGCGTGATCGTCGAGGAAGGGCTGGACAATAACTTTGCGCGCCTGCGCGGCAACTCTGAGATGCTCTGGCGCGGACTGGAGGAGATGGACATGCCCCCGTTCATCCCGCTCGAGTACCGGCTCCCGCCATTGACCACCGCGCAGGTTCCGGCTGGGGTCGATCCGCATCAGATCCGCGCCAGGCTGCTGAATGAATACAACATCGAGATCGCGGCAGGCTTCGGCGCGCTCAAGGACAAGGTCTGGCGCATCGGCTTGATGGGCTATTCGAGCCGCAGGGAGAACGTCACGTTGCTGCTGGGTGCATTGAGAGAACTGCTCAAATGATTTTTACCTCAGAGAACACGGAGAGAAAAAACTCAGTGTCTCAGTGTCTCCGTGGTTAGCTTAAGGAGCTACATGACAACTTTAACTCAATCAACCACAAATAAATACTGGTCATATGCCCTTTGGTTGGCGCTATTCACCATCTTTTACAACCTGGCGGAAGGACTTATCTCGGTCTTCTTTGGCATCAGCGATGAAACGCTTACCCTCTTCGGCTTCGGCGTGGACTCGTTCATCGAAGTGATGTCGGGGATCGGCATCCTTGCCATGGTGCTGCGTATCCGGCAAAACCCCGAGGCGCCTCGTTCGCAATTCGAGAAGACCGCGTTACGGGTGACAGGCACATCGTTCTACCTGCTGGTCGCGGGGCTTGCGATTACGGCCATTTATAACCTCTTCAACGCACATAAACCTGAGACGACCTTGCCCGGTCTGATCATTTCGGTCATCTCCATCGCGGTGATGTGGGCACTTGTCATGGGCAAACGCAGGGTGGGACGGACGCTCAATTCTTCCCCTATCCTGGCAGATGCGAATTGCACGATGGTCTGCATCTACATGTCCTTTGTCCTGCTGGCATCCAGTCTGATCTACGAGCTGACAGGCTTTGGATTTGTCGATTCCATCGGCGCGCTGGGGCTCATTTATTTCTCGTACAACGAAGGCAAAGAAGCCTTTGAAAAAGCAGCTGGGATGGAAGATTGTTGCGACGATGAAAATTGCGAAAAACCGCAATAAATACTCAAAAAATGCGGTTTTTTAGCCATTTCTGGGATAAAACTGCTATTCACAAAGTTGCCGTTTCGAATGACTATCAAGTATACTGAACAGAACTGTAGCTTTTTAAGCCCGATTTTCGAAGCTAAAAGTCCATCTCAAAAGGAGAATCTTATGGCAACAGAACATTTGAGCAAGACAGAACTTATAGACACGATTGCAGGTCAGAGCGGCGTAGAGAAGAAACAGGTTAAAGCCGTCCTGGAAACCCTCACCGATGTTGTCTACAAAGAACTCAAAGCCCAGCATGAAGTCGTACTTCCGGGTCTGGTAAAGCTGGCATTGGTCACAAAGCCCGCCACGCCCGAACGCGAAGGCATCAATCCCTTCACGAAAGAAAAGACTATCTTCAAAGCCAAGCCCGAGCGCAAGGTGATCAAACCTCGCCCGGTGAAGGCTCTCAAAGACGCTGTCTAATTTCACACATCATCGCAGAACGCAAAGACCCCGGAATATGGGGTCTTTGTTCATATACAGACTTCCCGTGTGCTTCACAATAATGTGGAAAGCGCCTATAGCCCCTACGCAAATCACCTATCAACTGATGATATAATCTGCCCGTCGGTAGTTACGAAGCGCCGCCAAGCGGCGGTAGGAGCGTAGGAAATGACTGATATCCTGTAATCAACCAAATTTTTAGGGCACCACCTGCTTTCTAGAAGACTTCACAGGTCTTATGTGAGATCTCTTATAGCCGAGGCTTGCCCTCGGTTTTCGTTTTTAATAACGCACAGGATATTTATGCTTACCATTCACCACCTTTACAAAACCTACGGCATTCAGCCCATCCTTGAAGACATTTCCTTCAGTATCAGCAATAACGAGCGCGTTGGGCTTATCGGTCCCAATGGCTGCGGCAAGACTACGCTGATGCACATCCTGACCGGATTGGAACAGCCCGATTCAGGAACTGTCCTTTCGACGCGCCCGAATTTAAGGGTTGGATATCTCGCCCAGGGATTAGAGTTCGATGCCGAGCAGACGATCCAGACGACCCTGGGCCTGGATGCTGTTTCCGAAGCGGATTTCGAGGCTGAGATCGCTACCCTCGCCTCGGCCTTGTCTGCCAACCCGAACGATTCAGCTCTTCAACATCGATATGACACTGCCCTTGCGCGTCTTTCCTCTTCCCTTTCTCGACCCTCCGCAATTCTGGGGCCGTTGGGACTGAGCGACATGCCTCTCGACACTCCCGTCAGGCATCTCAGCGGTGGGCAGAAGACCCGTCTCATGCTGGCGCGCGTCCTGCTCGAGGAGCCTCACCTGCTCCTGCTCGACGAGCCAACCAATCATCTCGACATCGAAATGCTCGAATGGCTCGAGGACTGGCTGAATCGCTTTCCGGGCGCGGCATTGATCGTTTCGCATGACCGCGCTTTTCTGGATAACACCGTTACATCCATTCTTGAACTTGATCCAAATACGCACGGTATTAAATCGTATCCGGGTAACTACGCCGACTATCTCGAACAAAAGCTCACCGAACGGGAAAAGCAGGCACAAGCCTATCAAGATCAGCAGGATGAGATCGCCCAACTCCATGCCGCGGCGGCTCACATTCGTGGGCTGACGAAGATGAAGAAAGGCGGCAAGGCAGATGGCGGGGACAAATTCGCAAAAGGCTTTTTCGGCAACCGTGCCACCAAAAACGTGGCGGGGCGCGCCAAGCATATCGAAGTCCGCATCGAAAAACTCCTCACCGAAGAACGGATCGAAAAGCCAAGGTCAAGCTGGCAAATGAAGCTGGACTTCGGTGCGCCTGCACATCAATCCAGGGATGTGCTGATCACCGAGAATCTATCAGTTGGCTATGACCAGCCTTTGCTCACAGGTTTGAATCTCTACATTCGCGCCGGGCAACGCATCGCGTTGACGGGTCCCAACGGGACTGGCAAGACCACCCTCGTCCGTACGGTAGCCGGGAAACTGGAGCCACTGGCGGGCAGCCTGAAGCTGGGCGCGACCGTCAAACTTGGTTACATGGCGCAGGAGCAGGAATTGCTCAACCCGGAGTGGAACCCCCTGCAAACCATCCAAAGTGTCGCGGCGTTCAATGAGACGGAAGCGCGCAACTTCCTGCATTACTTTCTGTTCAAGGGTGATGATGCTCTTCGCGCTACTCGTGATCTTTCCTTTGGCGAGCGCGCCCGCCTGCAACTGGGATTGCTCGTCGCACAAGGCTGTACCTTCCTCCTGCTCGATGAACCGATCAACCATCTGGACATTCCCTCGCGCGCCCGCTTCGAGGAGGCGCTTGCCAATTTCAAAGGGACTATTCTCGCGGTTGTCCATGACCGATATTTCATC
This sequence comes from Anaerolineales bacterium, assembly GCA_035716785.1. Classification (GTDB taxonomy): domain Bacteria; phylum Chloroflexota; class Anaerolineae; order Anaerolineales; family Villigracilaceae; genus Defluviilinea. The sequence goes on along the minus strand of DASTJG010000290.1, from coordinate 1,217 downwards.
GAGCGTTTTGCCTCCGATGTGTGGACGGTCAAGGGCGATAAAGTGGAGAATTGGTAAATGGTCCACGCGCTGAGCGGAACGCAGTGCAGACGAAGCGCGCAGAACAAAGAAAACTAAATGAAAACCATATTTCCCACTCCCTATCCCGATATCAACAAAATTCTGAATCTCCTGCTGTCTCGCGTACAGGAAATCCTCGGCGATCAATTGATTGGCATGTATCTGGATGGCTCGCTCGCCAATGGCGGCTTCGACACCTATAGCGACATCGATGCGGTCGTTGCTACGGCTAGTGACGTTTCCGAGCAAACATTTTCAGCTTTAAAAGAAATGCATGAACAGATCATGAAGATCGACTCTCCCTGGGCCGTCGAGCTGGAGGTCTCGTACATTCCGCAACACGCTCTGCGCCGCTTCGACCCAAAGGATAATTTCCACCCCAATTTGGAGAGAGGCGCGAGCCAGAGGCTTAAGATGATGCATCATGAAAGCGACTGGATCATCCATCGCCATATCCTGCGTGAGCGCGGCATTGTTGTGACCGGACCCGATCCTAAGACCCTGGTCGATCCAGTTTTGCCCGATGACCTGCGACAAGCGATTGCGAAGGTCCTGCCCTTCTGGTTCGACCCGATCTTCAGCAATCCCTCCGAGATCCGCAAGCGCGGCTACCAGTCCTTTTTTGTCCTGTCACTTTGCCGGATGCTGTACACGCTGAAATACGGTAAGATCCTGCCCAAACTTGCCGCGGCAGAATGGGGAAAGGAGCATCTCGATCCGCGTTGGCAGCCCTTGATCGAACGCGCCCTGCTCGGGCGGCAGAATCCGGGCGTGGAGGCAGACCCTGAAGACATCCGTGAAACGTTGGAGATGATGCACTATACACTCGACCAGAGCAAACCGACTCCTCACCCGGATGTGAACGAAGTGCTGAACTTGCTCCTATCGAATGCAAAAGAGATCCTGGGCGATCACTTCATAGGCATGTACCTGTATGGCTCCCTCTCCAGCGGAGATTTCGACCCTCACACCAGCGACATTGACTTTCTCGTGATTACAACAAACCCGCTGTCCGGTCAAACCGTTTCTGAACTGGAGGCTATGCACCAGCGCATCTGGGAAACCGGATCGAAATGGGCATCCAAACTGGAAGGAGCGTATGTTCCCAAAGAATCGATCCGCCGCCACGATCCAGGGACCGCGCCCTGCCCAGCCGT
>DASTJG010000289.1:0-9334 GCA_035716785.1 Anaerolineales bacterium | reverse complement strand
CCAGACCAAAAGAGAGCGCGGGGACGAGCCAGCGGGCATTGACAAGCAAGTGCTGATAGAAAAGGATGCTTTCCTTGCGAATTTGTGCAATGACGATGGGCGGCAATTGCTGCAGACTAAACCAAACCGCGCCGACACACAGGGAAATAACGAGGCTGAGAGCGAGATCGCTCCACGTGAGGCGGAAAGGTCGCGGCGCAGGGATAGTCTGGATGCGCGCCATCACGTCCGCGGCGAGGTCACGCGGCATGGAGGCAAGAGGATACGTGTGAAGCGCATCTTCAATGGCGATCTTCTGTTGCTCGGGGGTCAAGGGGTTGTCCATGATAACTCCTGATAACTTTCCAGCGCGCGACGCAACTGTTCCTTGGCACGGAAGAGTCCCGTCTTCACGGTGCCAAGCGGCAGGTTCAGTGTGCCGGCGATCTCTTCGTAAGACAGTTCGTTTTGATAGCGTAACGAGATCAACAGACGATAGTTCTCATCCAGCTCATCCATGGCTCGGTGCAAATAAGAACGCAACTCATGGGATTCAAAACCACGCGCAGGATTGTCGAAGGCAATGTCCGTCTCCGGCACATCCGCGATGACGTCATCCCCCAGATCTTTGAGGGAACGGCGCAGGTTGGGCAGGCGGTTGTAACAAAGGTTCGTGGCAATACGATACAACCAGGTACGGAACTGCGATTGCCCGCGGAAATTGGGAAGCGCGGTCCAGGCGCGCACGAACGTCTCCTGTGCCAGGTCAAGCGCCTCCTCTTCATTTTTGAGCACGCGCAGGGCAAGGTGATAGACGTATAGTTGATGTTCGGTCACCAGCGCGGCAAAGGCTTCCTGATCGCCTTTCTGAGCGCGCTGGATGAGGTGGTGTTCCGTCTCTGGCATGGGATCTCTACGCAGTTAGACAGAGGAAACCGGAAAAAGTTTCAGGTTGGACCATGGACCACCGACCACAGACCATGGTCAATTGTCTGTCGCCTATGTTCGGTTCTTGAAACTTTTTCGCCACTTGCCTGTCAAACGAAGTGAGAACCATAAAATTATAGCGTGGAAGGGGTGGCCTTCCCGCAGAAAATGGAGCAAACATGAAAAAACCTGTTGTAATTATTCTGCTGGTGTTCGCACTTCTATTTGTGCTGGCAGGCATCGGGGCGACTCTTTTCTTTGCCTTAGGCAGCCCCGGCTCGATGTTCAACCCTGATCTCGTCTCTGTCACCGCCGAAGAGAGCAAGACCTTGAAGGTGGACGGTCCAATCACCCTGAAGGTGGTCGATGATGCGGGCAGCGTGACCATCATCGGCGCCGATGTGGATTCGGTCGAGGTCGAGGTCGTGAAGACCGCTCACGCTCCCACGCAGGCGCGCGCTGAAGCGGAACTGAAGAAAATCAAATATGATATCAAACAGTCAGGAGACACCATTACTCTGAGGTACACTGTCCCCAACATACAAACGAACATTCCTGTAAACGTCACTTCCCCCAACTGGGAAACCGTGGACTTTATCGTCACCGTCCCCAATGAAACGACCGTGGATGTGGATGCAGGCTTTGGAGATGTCAGTGTCTCGGCGACCGATGGCAATGTAAACATTATCAACGATTTTGGTGATCTGACGCTTCAAAATATTGAAGGCAGTGTCACTGTAGAGACGGAAAGTGGGCAGGTGAATGCATCTTCGATCAACGCCGGAAGCTCAAATATTGATTTAAATTCAGGCTTTGGAAATGTGTCATTGGAGAAAGCCAGCGGCAAGGACATATTGCTCGATTCACAAAGCGGTGTTCTTGATATGACCAATGTGCGCGCCTCAGGCAAAGTAGAAATGTCCACAGATTTCGGTGATATCCTGTTCAACAGCGGTTCGGCAAACTCGCTCTCGGTCAAAACGAACAGTGGCAAGGTGACCCTGGACGCGCTTACGGTACGCGGTGCGCTTACAGCAAAGAGCGAATTCGGCGAGATCAGCCTGAAACAGGTCAAGGCCACCTCCTATGACTTGCAAACCAATAGTGGTTCCATCACTGTGGATGGTGCAAGTGGTAAGGTGAAAGCTCATTCCGGTTTCGGATCTGTGAGCGTCAAGAACGCAGATTCGGCAACTCTTGACCTGGACACCCAAAGCGGCTCGGTGGATTTTGAGGGTTCGCTCGGCGATGGGCCACACACCGTCCATTCGGAGTTCGGAAATATCAACATCATCATCCCGGCCGACTCAGCACTCAACGTGGATCTCAAAACCGACTTCGGCTCGATCAAATCGGACATTCCGATCACAGTCGTCCTTTCCGGAGATATCGAGAAAAGCCATCAGACGGGCACAATGAACGATGGCGGGCCCCAGCTCACGGTCGAGACACAGAGCGGAAGCATCTCCATCCAGGCCGGCAAGTAACGTAACAGGCAACCTCGAAGGCGAAACCCTTCGGGGTTGTGCTATCATCGACGGGAAAGGAGTCCAAATGAGCGACCTGATCCCATGCCTGGCTCTCATCGGCGCACTTGCAATCATTTTTGGATTTCTCGCCTTCCTGCGTTACATGAATTACAAAGAAACGATCGCGCTCGCAGAGAAAGGACTCACACGCCCTGAACAAAAGACAGGCGGTGGACTTTTACGCTGGGGAATTCTGGTCACCGGGCTGGGGATCGCACTTTCCCTGGGACTCTATCCGATCGGCTTTTCGGCGGGAGTGATCTATCCGCTCCGTCTCGGACCCTGGATGCTGGGAGGCTTTGTGCCACTCTTTCTTGGCCTGGGCTTGATCCTCCTCCATTTCCTCACCCAAAAGGATTAATTTTGTTCCGATTACATTAATGAAAACAAGCCTGAGAGTCTTTGAGAGTCTCCTCACATAGAATTAGCCTTGTAGAAAGGAATGTATTTTATGGAAATCCCAAGACACTGGAGACTCAAGAAACAACGCTACGGGCTGGTCGGAGAGGTATGCCCGCATTGTGATTATAAGATTTTCCCGCCGCGCGACGTCTGCCCGAACTGCGGCGACGAAGCCAAGGAACTCTATACATTTAGTGGCAAGGGCGAGGTTTATTCCTTCACCACTATTTATGAAGCACCCACCGGGTATGACAGCAACGCGCCGTACACTGTTGCCCTGGTAAAGCTGGATGAGGGTCCAATGGTCACTGCCCAGTTGACCGATGTAGACAACAACGCCGTAAAAATTGGCATGCCAGTCGAGATGGTCACCCGCAAAATGCGAAACGATGGTGATGAACGGGGTTTGATTGTATACGGCTATAAATTTCGCCCTACAGCTCTACATACCACAGGATAGCCCCCAAATATGGGATGATGCTTCAAACATAAGGATAAATTTCTTTATATTGCGGAATACTCGTTTACGGGTATTCGACTCCTCTCTCATACACAATCATGCATCACTTCCCTGCTTTTCAAAGCCGGGGAGTTTGCTTTTAAACACAACAAGGTGGCGCACTTTCGAGGCGCTCGAAAGGTGCCAAAACGTTAAGCCATTCAGAGTCTATAAAACTGCGACAATCTGACGTGCATGAAGGGGATTGCCAATTTCTTTGACATCGCCTCAAAAGGCGAGGACCCTAGTAAATAAATGGGATCAATTTGCTTACCCGTTTTTGATATTCGCCATAACCAAGGAATTTTTCCTGCAACCATTTTTCTTCCCGTCGCGACTTGATATCAAAGAACAGCAACATCATAACCGCATATCCAATCGTAAGCCAACTATAGACGCAGAGCGCCCAACCAAAAGCGATTAATATCCCACCGCAGTACATTGGATGGCGCACGATCCGATATGGGCCCGTTTCAACCAATCCCCCTTGTTCTTTAGGGTAAGGCACAGCGGTTAAATTCGAACCTAATCGGAATATTGCAGCCATGAGTAAAAGAATCCCAATCAATAAGATAACACCGCCCCCTATGGAACTCCACAGTGTGGGTGGAAATATCCACGCCGACCATCCAAAACAAGTACGCGGACCAAAGAATACCAGTGCAGTCAAGGCAATTTGGGCAATCACATACCATTCGCCATGTGCGCCTTTCAACCAAGGTGTTTGGGACATTATCGTATCATCCTTTCATTTGCTTACCGGGCGAAATCCGTGCCTAATTTGTAAGCCTGCTCCAGATAACCGCGCCTGGTCTCATCATCAGTCACAGGCACGCGATAAAAATAAACGTGTTCGACCTTTTTGACACCCGGATATCGCAGCCCCCAGTTGTCAATGATCTGTATCATCGGTTTTTCCAAACTGGTTCTATAGTCCTCTTCACTGAAAAGCGTGGTGTTGATGATCAGGGCCTTTTCATGTTGAAGCAACGGAACCCGGCCTTTCATCTCCCCGCGCCAGCCCGCCGGCGTCAGGGCGTAAGCGTCACCATAGGCAAAGACCCGCTCGAACCAGCCCTTCATGATCGCGGGAAAGTGGCACCAATAAACAGGCGCGATAAAGGCGAGTCCCTGGGCATTTTTCACCTTCTCCCATTGGGCGATGACATCTTTGGGCCTGTGGTTGTGGATGAATCTGGCGATCGCCGGAGAATCCTTGTCCCGCAGCCAGAGTGAGGCGACGAAGCGCTGGAGCGGGCCCCCTGCCGAGTCGAGCACATGCTGCTTCAGGTTTATCTCGTCGAGGATTTCCCGTGGCATGCTTTCGTGAACATAGCTGGCGAAATCCTGTGTGCGAAAGACTGGGTCGAAGCGGATGGCATACAGGTCAACGACCTCACTTGAGTGTCCGGCATCCTCGAGCCCCTTGGTGAACTGCCTGAGAATGGCATGACAAAAGGATTTGGGGCTGGGATTGGCAAATATGGTCAGGACTTTCATTGGCCCCCCTTTGGGTCGCCCAAGGTGCTGGTCGTAGCCCATAACTCACGATTACGCCAAGAACAACTGCCAATATCGAATGCATCACAAATGACCCGCCGAACCATTGCAATGTCTCAGTTACCGTCATCTTCAACAGGATGGGAGTCATCGCTAGGATCGGCTGGCTCAGGATCTCTACATACAGAACTGCTGCGATTATGCGTTTTTTCAGAGTGCCCTCTCGAAGAGCAGGAAACATCGCCACGGCTGCGCCAAAGATTATGCCGACCAGTGGACCGATCAAATAGTGCACAGCAACACCTGTTGGAACACCGCCTGCCACCTGCATGTCAAACATCGCTAAGAAACGTGAAACTGTATCCCCGACGATTGAAAAGCAAAGCAGAGCCGGATACCTGACCGCCAATAATGCTCCCATCAAGAGGATGTCCATAACCAGCGTGCTGGCCAGTCCTCCTATGAGCCCCCACCCCATCCCTCTCGCAAGAGGGACGGGGTTTCTTTGGGATCTTGTCATGAAATTACTTTGAAGTGTTTTATCCATGATTCTTGCTTCCTTTCAATTCACCTGCCAGCAGGATCACACCCAGCGCCAGCAGCAGGATCGCGAAGACAGGGAGTTCGAATGACAGGTGCAGGAACGGGCGTGCCAGCTGCATGGCGCCCAAGAGGAGAGCCAGTACACCGAGCGTGGTTGTAAAACCGCTGGTCGGCTGCCCTTTCCATGACCGGGCCAGATTGAGACCGAGCAGGATGACGCCGATGCCGACGGTGCCCGTGCCATCTGGCAGGGATTTGAACATCTCTGTGGTCCCCCACAGGATAAAGAAGGCGCCCCATGCAATCGCGCTGAAATCGATGTTTAACTTACGTGTGTTTTCCATTTTTCCTCCAAAAATTAGTGTCTGATTTCGAAATTGTCTTGAGTCTTTGCCCTGGCACTGAGGGCGCACGCTCTCACCTGATGGGCTTTCCAACCCGGCCACCAGGTCTTGTGCCAGGCGTGGAGCCGGGCGAAGATTGACTGCGGCCGTTTGATCGCCATTCGCCGGATGGGGCAATCTGCGCACCGATGGACCTTGTCAATGAGGAATGCGCTCCGTGCGATGGTTCCAAGATCGGGATTGAACTGTTGTGTATTTTCCATTTCTGAATCTCCTTATTGATAACTTTTTCGACATCATTTATTTTGATTGACTTCACCCACAGAGAGTAAAGCCAGGTTCAGCCTATATAGTTTGTTCAGGACACCCATCAGAGCGGCTTGGTCTCCGATGTGCCCGGAAAGGATCATTTCGCCATTGTCTAATAACTTCACATCCAAACCTTCCAGCCAATCTGACCAGCTGTCATCGAGATGACCTTTGACGTGGATCTCGAAGAAACCTCCCTCAGCGCTGGTCTGCGTCTCCTTCTTGTTTTCACTTTTCTTGTCTGTCATGTTTCCTAATTTAGCAGTTTCCCGGTGGAATATCATCGTCTGAAGGTTGTATTTGGGGTTGTATTTATTTTGGCTATAAAAAACTGTTGATCTCCCCGGCTTTTTCTCGAAATGAAAGACCGGCAGTGAAGGCTAATCCACTGCCGGTCTATTGAACGAGTTGTCTGCCGCCGCTCACTCGAATATTTTTAGCTCTTTCCCAATGGCCAAGGCCTGTGTTCTGCTTTTCACCCCCAACTTGGCATAAATATTACTGATATGACGCTTCACGGTGGGGATGGAAATGACCAATTGCTCGGCGATATCCTGATTGGAACAGCCGGCTTCGATGAGCTTCAGGACTTCCACCTCACGCGTGGTCAGCGGCTCAGACAGGAGCTGCATGGAGGGTTGGGTCATTCCGGGAATCTCACTGATTTTGGACAGCAGCACAGCCGCATAACCGGATCCGACTTGATGTGACTGGACCTGGCAAAGCAATCTCGTCATCGCGTCGCCCTCATCGAGGAAAGACCGGATGTACCCCTCTGGCTCAGCTAGCGAGAACGCATTTTCCAATGCTGCCAGGGCATGCCCTGTATCCTTCTTTCCCTGAAAAACGAGTGATTGGAGGATCAAGATTTCAATTACCAGTCCCATCTGTTTGCCAGCCTCTGCCTGTTGAAGCAATCGTTCGGATAAACCCAAAGCAGCCTCATAATCGCTTTGAGCCAGGAGCACGCGCAGCAAGATCATATATTCGGGTTTTCGCCAATAAGGGATTTCGTCTTCAACCGATAATCCACCCTTTTGAATGAGTTGGGATGGCTTCTCCAGATTTCCCTGGGCCAGCCATACGCGCGCCAGATCAGTTGTCACCAGCATGGATCGCCGGGGGGAAACGGGAGACTCAGCCAGCAATTGCTCCGCATCCCGCATGGCTTCCCTGGCTTGCTCCAGATTGCCCCGGATTTGTTCCAGCCGCGCCAACATGGCATAGGCTACAGCTAGTTGGTCAATATCCCCCCACTTCCGGCAAAGGTCAAGACAATGGTGAACACACTGATTTGCATCCTCCAATTGATCGCGTTCATAGAACAATCTGGTCAACCCGTTATAAATACCAGCAGCCAATGGCGATCTTTGCCCGTCCGGGCGAACTGCCATCTGCAGGGAATCGGTGTATATCTTGGCCGCCCGATGGAGTTGCCCCTGCTCCATCAAAATATCAGCCAGGTTCGAGTTGGCAATGATGACCATATGAAGATTATTGGCTTCCCGCCCGATGCGAACCGCCTCGGTGTAGGCATGTAAGGCTTCATCCAAATTACCATTGATCCAACTGGTGTCCCCGAGGATGGAAGTAGCCACGCTCCGTATGCTTTGAGAAATGGAACTGCAATCCGGCAACTGCCGCAAAGCCTCTTGCGCATACTCCGCCGCGCGACGAGTATTCCCCTGCAAGTTTGCACAATGAGCCCGAGCCGCAGCAATGGTTCCCTGCATCGTCCTGACCTCCACGGTGGGTTCAAGTGGAGAAAGCAATTGCTCGGGGACTTGTAGCGTTGGCTCGACCCGGTCTAAATTTCCAGTAAGCGCCTGTGCCCAGGCCTTTTGGATCGCCAGCCAGGGATGAGCTTCTGATTGAAATTCTATGGCGCCGGTCCAATTCAGAAGAGTGGACACCTCGCCGCTCATGATAAGAAAACATCCATTCTGCTCGATCAGTTGAGCAACTCGATCCTGTTCCCCGGCCGTACGAGCATGCTGGATGGCTTCAGAGATAAATCCATTTTGCTCATACCATTGGGAAGCACGGCGGTGCAATTCCGGGAGCAAATGCGGAAACTGGTGTTCCAGGCGCTTCTTGAGAACATCAGCAAACAAGTGATGATAACGATACCAATGTCGCTCTTCGTCCAGTGGGATGAGGAACATATTCATTTGTTCCAGGGTTTCCAGCATTGCCTGTCCGCCAACAGGCTTGGCTGGGTCTGCGTCGATGACAGCCTCGCAAAGTGGTCCGCACAGGCGATTCAGGATCGAGGACTGCAACAAAAAGGTGTTGATATTCGAGGACTGAAGCTTGAGCACCTCTTCGACCAGGTAGTCCATCACATAGTAATGGCTGCCAGTGAAGGCCGAGATGAAACCATGAATATCCTGGCAGCTTTGCATGGAAAGGGCTGCCAATTGCAGTCCTGCAATCCATCCCTCGGTTCGCGCCTCGATTGCAGTAAGGTCATCGGCAGTCAGTTTCAATCTCATGATTTCGTTCAGAAGGACAGCAATTTCATCCCGAGTAAAGCGCAATTGTTCGGCGCGAATATCCACCAATTGATTACGAACACGCAGACGGGAGAGTGGGAAGGGAGGGTCTATTCTCGAAAGCAGCACAAGCTGCATATGGGGAGGCATGTGTTCGAGCAGAAACATGACCATGTCCAGAACAGGTTGAGAGGAAATGACGTGAAAATCATCCAGGACGATGACGAATGGAGCAGCCTGCCTGGTGGTTTCGTTGATCAATAGGTTTATAAGAACATCAAAGGAAGGCGGCTGCACAGCCTGGAACATCCCCGGCAAATCTACCCCAATATCAGGGATAATTTTTTGAAGCGCGCCAATGAAATATTGGAAAAAGCGAATGGGATCATTATCGCCTTCATCCAGCGAAAGCCAGGAAGAAGGGATATTCGTTTCGTGCAGCCAACTGCTAATCAAAGTGGTTTTGCCGTAACCAGCGGGGGCTGAGACCAGAGTCAACTTGCGCTGACTTCCGGTGTTTAGCTGCTCGATCAGCCTCTGACGCAAAATCCAACCCGAGTGCAGAGGAGGCGCAAAAAACTTAGTTGCAAGGATATGCGTAGCCATCGTAAACAGAATTCGGGAAACTTGGAAAGTAATATTATCATATCATATCCCCGAAGTATATTTTCAGCGGTTTATTGGAATTAAGATCCCGATTCAAAGCATTATAAAGACTAACCCTGCGGGGTATAAATCTGGTATACGGCTATAAATTTCGTCCTACTTCACTACATACTACAGCATAGCCCCAACTATGGGATAATA
>DASTJG010000288.1:0-2724 GCA_035716785.1 Anaerolineales bacterium | reverse complement strand
AAAATTTTTCTTGTACTGAGTGGAGGCCGAATGAAACCTATTGTTTATCGCCTGGTTCTATTTACACTAGCTGGCGTACTGCTCTCTGCTTGTGGAACGAAACCCAAAGTGACAGAGCATGTCGCCCCTTCCATTGTGGATGCAATTTAAGGAACAGACTTAAGTCGTGTGATATTGACCGAGAAGGCGGCAGAACGCCTTGGCATTGAAACGATCACTGCAAGCAGCGACAGGGTTCCTTATGCCGCCGTCATTTATGATACGGAAGGGAACACCTGGGTGTATACCAGCCCGGAGCCGCTGACATTCGTTCGAGCTCTCGTCAAGATCGAATACATAGAGGGTGATACAGCCGTTTTGGCGGAAAGCCTTGACACTGGGTTGACAGTGGTCACTGTCGGAGTATCGGAGCTTTACGGAACCGAGACCGGGGTTTCCAAGTAATTGCACCAGGAGGTGCATAATGCGCTGGATCGTTCAAACAAGCTTGCGTTATCGGTATCTGGTAATCTTTTTGGCCGCGGTGCTGATGATCGTTGGCATTGCCCGGCTGAAGAATTCTGCGGTGGATGTTTTTCCGGAGTTTGCACCACCAAAGGTCGAGATCCAGACACTCTCCATGGGTCTCTCCGCGATGGATGTGGAGGAACTGGTCACGGTCCCGCTGGAGCAGGCTCTCAACGGTGTGCCCGGGCTGGATGTCATGCGCTCACGATCGGTGGTTGACCTCTCTGATATTGTTCTCATCTTTAAACCTGGTATCGATTTGATCTATGCACGGCAATTGGTTGCCGAACGGATTGCTGCGGTCTATCCTACGCTGCCTACCTGGGCTGCTCCCCCCGTCATTATCCAGCCACTGTCGTCCACCAGCCGGGCAATGAAAATAGGCATCTCCTCAAACCAGTACGACTTAATGGATCTGTCGATGATTGCCTACTGGAAGATTCGCGCCCGCTTATTGGATGTGCCGGGCGTTGCGAATGTGCCGATTTACGGCGAGCGGATCAAGATGTCGCAGGTGCAGGTCGACCTGAAAAAGATGCAGGAGTACGATGTTTCTCTCAACGAGATCATGGAGGTTACCTCGGATGCCTTGGACGTCAGCCTCCTGATGTTTTCAGAAGGCTCGTACATCGGTACGGGAGGCTTTATCGACACACCAAACCAGCGGCTCGGTATACGTTCCGTCCTGCCGACAATCACTCCCGAGACCCTGGGGGAAGTGTCCATCAATGAACGAACGAAGCCGGATGGAACGCCGCTACTGATCAAAGACGTGGCGGCGGTCGTCTGGGGCACCTGGCCGCTCTTTGGGGATGCGGTCATTAACGAGGGCCCCGGACTAATGCTGATCGTCGAAAAACTGCCCTGGGCAAATACATTGGATGTAACACGCGGCGTGGAGGAGGCGATCGCGGAAATGCAGCCCGGCCTGCAGGGCATCGACATTGACACTACAATCTTTCGGCCTGCTACATTCATTGAGACCTCCATTGATAACCTGACTCAGTCTCTGCTCATTGGCGCCCTTCTGGTTGTCCTCATACTGCTTTTCTTCCTGTATGAGTGGCGGGTTGCCTTGATTAGTGCCACGATCATTCCCTTGTCGCTCATGGCATCCCTGCTCGTGCTCAACCTGCGAGGCGTGACCATCAATGTGATGACACTGGCAGGGCTGGCAATCGCCATTGGCGCTGTGGTGGACGATGCGATCGTGGACGTAGAAAACATTGTCAGGCATTTGCGTCGGCTGCGCAAGGAAGGCAGTACCCAATCGACGGCCAGCATCGTCCTGGAAGCTTCCCTGGAAGTGCGCGGATCGATTATTTATGCCTCACTGATCGAAATTTCAGCTCTGCTGCCTGTCTTCTTTCTGCAGGGTTTGTCGGGTGCTTTCTTTGAACCGCTGGCGATCGCCTATGTGGTGGCAGGGCTTGTCTCTCCGCTCATTGCCCTGACCGTTACACCTGCCATGGTCCTTGTACTATTGTCCAATGCGCCGATCGAGCACCGCCAGTCCCCGGTCATACCCTGGCTGCACCGCATTTACACCCGAATTTTAAACTTGACTCTCCGCTTTCCCAGACTTGCCTACGGTACCGTCAGTACGATTGTAATGGCTGGTGTGGTGGTGACCCCGTTGCTCGGACAGGAATTGCTGCCTTCATTCAAAGAACGCGACTTCCTGATGCATTGGATCACCAAGCCGGGCACCTCCCACCCGGAGATGTGGCGCATCACTGCCGCCTCATGTCGTGAACTATTAACCATCCCCGGTGTGCGGAACTGCGGTTCTCACATCGGGCAGGCGGTTTCGGCAGATGAGCCGTATGGCGTCTATTTCACTGAGAATTGGATCAGCGTGGATCCGTCGGTCGATTATGATAAAACCCTTACCTCGGTCCAGGAACTGGTGGATGGTTATCCAGGGTTGGTGCGCGACGTGCAGACGTATTTGAAGGAAAGGATCCGTGAGGTGTTGACAGGCTCGAGCGATACGGTCGTAATCCGTATCTATGGACAGGACCTGCACGTGCTCACTGCAAAGGCCGATGAAGTACGAACTGCCCTGGAGGGGATTGAGGGAATTGCAGACCTGAAAAAAGAGCTCCACATGGAGACGCCTCAAGTGGAAGTGGAGGTGGATCTTGCAAAGGCCGAGCAATATGGCCTGAAGCCGGGCGATGTCCGGCGGGCCGCGGCCTTCCTGCTGCAGGGTGA
>DASTJG010000287.1:0-2798 GCA_035716785.1 Anaerolineales bacterium | reverse complement strand
ATGAGTTCTTCCGCAGCCTGCTAGATTGCCTGTCTCAAGGACGTATCGCGCTACGGTATCGGTGTAGGCACTATTGAAAACTCGTACGACCCCCTAGGAAGATCCCCTCCTTCCGTGACAGTCTTACTGGCGCGAACGGTGCGCCTCGCAGGTGCTAGCCGGTTGGCCACTGCCGGTGGCTACCACAACACGCTTACTGACGGCGGGCTACTCAGGAATCAGCCGTGCAGATGCTATTCGATTTTGCACAACAGCCCCACAGGGAACGTACGCAAGACCTCTTGCAATCGACAGATTCCCCCGTCAAATACCCGGCCATCGAATTCGTGGCGCCACCGTCCTTCAGGCAGATCGATCACGGTTTGACCCCACCCTTCCTTTAAGGACAGGAATAGGCGTGGAGCAATGGCAATGACCTCTCCACCACGCATGAAGCTCACCACATGTGAGGACTTCTCCCCTCTCGCATACAGCGGGGAATATTGTCCCTGAGGGCCAAATACATGGGGCCGTTGATGTCGAAGACGGAGGGCCTGCCGGATAATCAATAGTTTCGGCAGCCCTTCTTGGCGACGTTGCCAGATGTCATCCAGCGACAATCCTGGCAATTCGTGCAGCAACCGGCGTCGCACGTCATAGTCTACGGGGCGCCGATTGTCGGGATCGACTACACTGAAATTCCACAGCTCGGTGCCCTGATACAAATCAGGGATACCCGGTGCCGTCAGTTTGATTAATGTCTGGGCGAGCGAGGTCTGCTGTCCATACGTTTCCAGGTCATCAACCAAACGACCAAGTTCCGTTAGAAAGTCATCGTCCTCATAAAGACTCCGAACAAAGGATCTGACGCTATCTTCATAGTCCGTATGTGGATCCGTCCACGACGTGTGGGTCTTTGCCTCGCGCACGGCCTTCTCGCAGTATGCTAAGGCTCGCTCCTGCTCAAAGGGCCAGGTGCCTACCAAAGTCTGATACCAGAAGTATTCAAAGTTATGGTCAGGAGTCTGTGTCCCCCAATAACGCATGTGGCGCTTGGACCATACCGATACCGTGTCCATCCATCGAGCAGGCATTTCCGAAAGGGTGACCAGTCGAGCCCGCACATCCTCGCTTCGCTTCGTATCGTGGGTCGATGTGGCGAGCATCGTTTTCGGCCAATGCCGCTGCATGTTCTCACACCAGGCATGGAATTGTTCCACGGTGACTCCGTAGCGTCCAGGATCGCCGCCCACTTCATTGAGCGCGATAAACCGATGATAGCAATAGAATGCCGTGTCTTCAGCGCCTTTGGCCATGACCGGGCCTGTGGCTTGTTGGAAGCGAGTCACGAAGTCGCTCTCCAGATCACCCGTGACCTTGAGGAGGAGAATATCGCCGATGAAACCTAGCAGGTCGGATCCCAAGTCCACCCGTCTCGTCTTGACGAGCTGAATCGCGTGCGTTACCACCCGCTCATCATCCTCGGTTACCTGTCCGATACGAGGGCGGACGTATGTTCGATACACCGGGAAATCCACCATCAATTCCCGCAGCGCGTCATGCAAATCTTGCCGGGTGTAATCACGATGGCGAGGGTGGCGCTCACAGATATCTAACAACATGGAGGTTAGGTGATTGAGATCGCTTCCCAACATTTGCCGCAGTATGTAAAGTTTCTTCTCGCGCAGGATATCGGAAAAGTTTCTCGTCTCGCCTGTGAAGTCACCATAGAATCGGGTCAGCGGCTCTTCACTGTCCCCATCGATGAACAGGCCCATGATCTGGTTCAAGAAATCATAGCCGGTCGTGCCGGAAACGGGCCATGACGCTCGCAATTGTTCCCCGGGCATGAGGATTTTTTCGACCACAATCCATCCGCTGGGCACACGGTCGCGCAGGCGAATCAGGTACTGCTCGGGATCTAACAACCCGTCGGGATGATCAACCCGAACGCCGGCGACCGGTCCGTCCGACCTCAGCCACCGGAACACGAGGTCATGGACATCGGCAAAGACCTGGTCATCTTCAATGCGCAAACCGATCAACGTGTTAATGTCGAAAAATCGACGATACCCCATGTCTTGCCTGGCCGTTCGCCAGAAGGCCAAACGGTAGTTCTGCCGTTCCAGGAGATCGTGCAACGCCTGGTGGTCCCGGTTGATGTCTTCGATGGTGCGGTCAACGGCAGCCGCTGCGACTGGGTCCTCCCGGAGAAACCGGGTGACCAGGAGACCCAGAATACCTTTGTCTCGATGGCGGCGTCGCAAGCTTGCCCAGTCAGTAGCCCAGGACGAGGGCTGCTGCTCCAGCATATCCGCAAAGAACGCCAGGTCCTCGGAAGCCGCGGCCGCCGCAGCGCGGGTCAGGATTAACTGAAGGGATCGCGGGGCGATGGGAAACACATGATCCTGGTAATGGACGGTGAAAGCCCCGCCGTGGCGCTCGATATGGATCTCGCCTGCATCTAGGATTCGGCCGTAGTGGTCTCCCAGTACTGGTAGGATGACCTGATGATGCAGTTTACTGTCCGGGGGCATCCACTCCACGTCGAAATGAGGCGCGTATTTGCTCGACTGCCCGTTCTCCAGCACATCCCACCACCAGAGATTGTCCTTCCCGCCGATGGCCATGTGGTTCGGCACGATGTCGAGAAGGAGTCCGAGGTTGTGTTTGCGGAGTGCCCCGGATAAGCGCTCGAATGCCTCCTCTCCCCCCAGTTCTCTATTGACGTGGCTATGATCCAACACATCATAACCGTGTGTGCTTCCTTTCACAGCTTGCAACACGGGCGAACTGTACAGATGACTGATTCCAAGTTG
>DASTJG010000286.1:0-4587 GCA_035716785.1 Anaerolineales bacterium | reverse complement strand
TTCTCTACCGCCTCCACCACTGCTGTCCCGATCCCATGCTTCCGAAACGGGGCCGCGATCATGAGCAGCGACAAAAAGGCAGTGTGCGGATCGCCTTCAAAGTGGCTGGGAACATAATCCAGGACCCCGATCATCTTTCCGTCCGCGGTATAAATGCCGCAGAAATTCCCGCCCATATCTTTTGAGACCTTGATATCTTTCAGCACCATCTCCATCGAGGCGGTGGATACAGGTCCCAATGCCAGGAAGTCCTCGCATTGCCGGTACACATCAAGAACTGCATGCAAATCATCCTCAATGATCAGGCGAATTTCGAGCGTGGGATCACGAATGAAAATCGTCATGGTATTCATTCTACATGTTTCAAAAGCCACAACCAGTGAGTAAAGTAACGTTTGGTAAGATTAGATTTGCTGAACAACCAAATCACAAGCAGGAAGGCTTTTATACACCGATGATTACGAAAAAGATCCGGGGCATGATCCAGCTATTCCGTCCAGAGCTGCCGCTGGCAGCCGGCGTTTGTGTGGTGCTCGGAGAGATGATCGCGCTGGGGAGTCTTCCACCCACGCGGGATTTCCTGCTCGGGTTTGCCTGCGGCTTCTTTCTATCCGGTGCGGCGCTCACCCTGAACGATTACTTCGATATCGAGGTGGACAAGATCAATGCGCGGCAGCGTCCGATCCCGGCCGGTCTGCTGACTCCCGCCGATGCCATCCTGCTGACCGCGCTCATCACCCTGATTGGACTCGGCGCAGCGCTTTTTATTGGTCCACTGGCTTTCGTCATCAGCCTGGTCTTTTGGGTGATCGGTGTTTTGTATAACTGGAAATTTAAGTCAAATGGATTATGGGGCAACCTCATGGTGGCTGCCTCAGTAGGCATCACATTTATCATGGGAGGAATTACAGTGGGTCAACCCCTGAACAGGACCGTCTGGTTCTTTGGCTTGATCGCCTTCCTGATCGATCTGGCGGAAGAGATCGCGGGCGATGCAATGGACATGGAAGGCGACAAAAAGCGAGGTTCAAAATCGCTTGCGATCAGACTGGGCAGAGACCGGGCGCTGCGGATTACGGCTTTTCTCTTTACCGTTGTCGTCCTGCTGAGTTATGTGCCCTTTGTGCTCGGCTGGCTGGGATTAAGTTACCTGCTGCTGGTCTGTGCGATCAACGTTGCAGTCATTCTCTTCATCAGGAGGCTTCTAAAAAGTCGAACTCCAGAAGAGGGCAGGTCTGCCATGCGCGGAATCTACATGAGCATATTGTTTGGAATGCTCCTTTTTATCGGCGGTCAGTTCCTTCTCTGACAAATCGAATGCCCGCTCACATGAGCGGGCATTCCAAACACCAGATTACATCATTTTTTCGACCATTTCCACTGCGCTGCGCACACACGGCGTACATATTTTGTTTTTGAAGTCATTCTCCCGAAAAGCCTTTTGCCCTTCTTCTGTGGCCAAGTCGCAGCCGTTCAGCAATTCACGGCAAAGACAACTGCCATGTTTGCCGGCAAACTGATCCATGAACTCTCTTGTCCTGGCATATGTGGCTTCGGCCACAGTCGGATCCTCTTTTTCTCCCCGGCCATATTTGGCCCCGAGCGCCATGATCCCGCCTGTCACGGCCCCACAGACCTCGCCTTTTCTCCCGATCCCACCGCCAAATCCGGCGGACATCTTCAAAGCCGTATCCGGGTCCAGGTGGAGGTCCTCACAAAAAGCATAGAAAACCGATTGGGCGCAGTTATATCCGCCCGCAAATTTGGAAACTGCTCGATCACTTTTGTTCATTGTTTATCCTCTGTTCTTTGAATTGGTTTTGAATAATTCAAACGCATCTGCCTTTGGCTGATAACCCAATATCTCTTTGGTTTCGGTCAAGTCAAGGCGCTTGAATTTATTATCTGAGATCACATGCGCGATTGCAAAGGTGATATTCGGTGTCTCCAGGCATCTGACCAACAGGTCATTAAAGTCATCAGGGCTGAGAAAGGCATCCCATTCCGTGGGTAATAGATCCTCCGGGTGTTCCGGAAAGACATAGGCACCAATCCGCAACGCGATGCCGGGTAAGCCTTCATTGAAAGCAAAGTGCGCCGCCAGGGCTTCGCCAAAGCACTTCGACACCCCGTAAAGATTCGTGGGGCGGACCGGCATATTGACCTTGATCTGCACATCCGGAGGATAGGCCGCCACCGCGTGGACACTGCTGGCATAGATAAATCGCCGGCAGCCTGCTTCTCGCGCTGCTCGAAACATGTTGTATGTTGCAATGATATTGTTGCCTAACAGAGAATCCTCGAAGTCCGCTTCAGGAGATGCATCGGCAGCCAGATGAACGACCATATCCATGCCTTCACAGGCCTGCCGGCACGCCGTTGGGTCTTGTAAATCGGCAACCAGGCTTTCGACTGAAAAGGGTCCAAGCCTCTCCGGGTCCCAGGCTACCTTATCCACGACGCGAATGATGTATTTCTCTGAAGCAAACCGGACAAAATAAGAGCCTATTTTCCCGCAGCCGCCTGTGACAAGTACTCTGAGCTTTGACTCTGCATCCATAAAGCCTCGTAAGATCGTTGTTGTGCGGGGCGATTATAAATCCTTTGTTTATAACCTTTCCGGTGATCGAAGGGAACTTAAAGGGGAATCGTATGGGACAAAGTGGAAAGTGGGATAAAATCTGAAAACAAAAGGCAAACGGCATATCACTTAGGATCGATCTTATGTCACGCGCCAGACACAAACAGAAACGAACTCTCACCGAGAAATATCCACCCTCGCCACCCTGTTCCTGCGATGTCTGCAAGAGCTACTGCAAACGTCCCGGCTGGTGGACAGTTGCAGAAACTGCCCGTGCGATCGAAGCCGGGTACGCGAAACGCATGATGCTGGAAATGGCTCCCGGGTTCAACTTTGGCGTCCTCGCCCCGGCTTTCAAAGGCTGTGAAGTGATGTTTGCATACGATGAGTATGCCGCGCGGGGCTGCACCTTCCTGCTGGATGACAAATGCGAACTGCACGGAACGGGACATCAGCCGCTCGAATGCCGTTACTGTCACCATGAGCGCATCGGGATGGGACCACGCTGTCATGCAGATATTGAAAAGGATTGGAATACTCCTGCCGGGCGAGCATTGATCGTCAAGTGGAGTCAAATCGTGGGCTTCGCGAAGCATCAAGTGATAAAAACATAAGTCCACTTAAACCAAATCCATTATCCTGATTCAGCAGAAACTCCTCTACCAGCATGGGGAGGTTTTTCGTATGCGGCCACTGGCGGTCCAAATCACAATATTCGAAGGAGATATGCAAAAATGAAAAATGCCTATGAAGTTCAGGCTCCTGATTTCAACCTGAGTCCTTACACCGGGATGACCAAAAAGCATTACATCGAGTGCGCCAAATATCTCCTTGAAAGAGCTTTTAAGTATGTGGATTCCATTGAGACTCCCCTCTCCTTTCCACCCGTCCCCGGGAAGACGTATCCACAGCCGAATGATCCACCCTGGCGCTGGCGGTCGCTCGAGTTCGAAGCCCTGGAACGGACATTCACGCTGGCAGGGCCACTGATCCACATTGATCCTGAAATAACCATCCGCAATATCAAGCTAAGAGACTACTATAGTCTGCAACTCTACAACGCTCTCACCCCCGGGCATCCGAATTCGATCCCTTTGCCTGAAGATCTGCCCGATGCAACCTACCAGTTTACGTGCGAGTTCGGCGGCTTGTTCAAAACCCTGCTGCTCCTGCCGGAGGTCCTCTGGCCAGACTATACCCAAAAGCAAAAAGATGAAATGGCGGTCACGATCTCGAAATGGTCCCATCATCGCACCACGCAGAATAACTGGAGGATCTTCAACATCGTCGCGCTTTCCTTCCTGAAAAAGCATGGCTATGAAATCGATGATGAATTACTAAAGAGCCATCTTTTGTGGGTGGCTTCCTACCATTCCGGGGATGGCTGGTATCTGGAACAAACCTACAACTATTACACGATCAGTCTCTTCATTGTTTATCTAACGATCTGGAACAGGGCTTTCGGCGATGAATTCTATCCGGAGATCGCCGCCGGTATCGAAAAGTCTGCCCACGAGTTGATGAAGACCTATACCAATTTCTTTGGACGAGACGGATACATCAATATGTGGGCAAGAAGCATCTGCTACCGTACCTGGATCTCGGGCGGTTTTCCTGTTTCCTTCATGCTGAAAGGCAATCCTCCGCTTGATCCGGGCTGGGCCCGACGGCTGTGTTCAGGCTCCATCCTGCAATTCGTTACCCGGGAGGAGTTCTATCACAACGATCTTCCCAGCCTTGGCTTTTACGGGCACAAGGAATTCGTGTTGCAAAATTACAGCTGCCCGGCCAGCCCGTTCCTGATGTTCCTGCCGTTCATCTGCCTTGCCCTGCCGGACGATTCGCCGTTCTGGACCCAGCAACCTTGGCTCGTTCATCAATTCCTGGAACCTTTCGCAGTTGACGATCAACGGTGTCGACTTTACCAATAAGTATGTCGCAGCCAGCTCCTACCCGCCAAAGATCAATGGCTACTGGTACATCCGCTACATCGGAAATTATGCCTG